>JAJEDS010000046.1 GCA_022821365.1 Dehalococcoidia bacterium
CGCAGCCTGCCAGCGCAGGGGCGATTCGCGAATCGCCCCTGCGCTGGTGGTAAAGGACCTACGCAGGACTGCCGGATGCGCGTCCCACTTTGCCTTAAGTTCAGGTCCGGCTTGGAAGAGAGTCTCGAACCAAAGCGGCGGGGCCAGGTCAAGACCAGGCCCCATTTCATTGTGCGGCTTTGGAATTTGGCCGATCCAGGCCCTATCGCTGGTACCGCCACACCGTACCCTGGGCCGAGTCCTCCAGCACCACCCCCTGGGCGACCAGTTCGTCTCGGATGCGGTCGGCCAGCGCGAACTGGCGGGCTTGCCTCAGTTCCGTGCGGGTGCTGACCAGCAGGTCTATGAAAGGACTGGCGGCCAATCTGTCGGCGCCAGCGGAAGGTTCCTCGAAGGTCAGGCCAAGGACTCCGCCCAGTTCTCGCAGGGTATTTTGGGCGTCTACCACGGCCCGGCCCGAATCCCGTTCCCGGTTTATGTCCCGTGCCAGGTCAAACAGGGCCGCAATGGCCTGCGGAGTGTTGAGGTCGTCGTCCATGGCGGCAATGAACCGCCGGCGGAAGGGAGTTGCGTCCAGTGATTCCCCGTTGGAGGGTGCGTCGTCTTCAGCATCTGAGGGCCGCAGGGCGTGGTAAAAACGGTCCATGCTGCGTTCCATGGCCGCCGAGCCTTCGTCGCTGTACTGGAGGGGACTGCGGTAGTGGGAACTGAGGAAGTAGATGCGCAGGGCGTCGGCGCTGTATTCAGCCAGCGCTTCCTCCACGGACACCAGGTTGCCCAGGGACTTGCTCATCTTGTCCTCGCCCAGTTGCAGCAGGCCGTTGTGGACCCAGTGGTGGGCGAAGGGCGTGATGCCGGTGTGGGCCTCGCTCTGGGCGATTTCGTTCTCGTGGTGGGGGAAGATCAGGTCCTGGCCGCCTCCGTGGATGTCCAGCGGATAGTCAAGGTAGCGCAGGGACATGGCGGTGCACTCGATGTGCCAGCCGGGACGCCCCGGCCCCCAGGGACTTTCCCACGCCGGCTCACCCGGCTTGGCGCCCTTCCACAGGACGAAGTCCATGGGATGTTCCTTGTCCTCGTCCACCTGGATTCGGGCGCCGGCGATCATGCCGTCCAGGGTACGGTGGCTGAGCTTGCCGTAGTCCTCCTTGCGGTTGACCCGGAAGAATACGTCCCCACTGGCGGCGTAGGCAAAGTCCTTGTCCACCAGGCTCTGTATGGTTTCCAGGATGGGGCCGATTTCCTGGGTGGCCCGGGGGTAAACGTCGGCCCGCAGGATGTTCAGCGCGTCCATGGTGCGGAAGAAGTCGTCGATGTACTGGGCCGTCAGCGCATCTTCACTGATGCAGGCTTCCTGGGCCCGCTGGATGATCTTGTCGTCCACGTCGGTGAAGTTCTGTATGTGCTTTACCTGGTAGCCCTGGTATTCCAGGTAGCGGCGCAGGGTGTCGAATACAACGTAGCTGAGGGCATGGCCCACGTGGGTGGACGAGTAGGGCGTAACGCCGCAGACGTACATCTTGACTGTATTGCCGTCGGCGGGGACGAATTCCTTCTCTTCCCCGGTCAACGTGTTGTAAAGACGCATAGCTCTGCCGTTTTACTTGCTCTCGCCCGGGCTGCCAGTCCGAGAAGGCTGGCTGGACGTTTTCAGACCGCGCCAGTGTGAAGGGGGTCTGCTATTCCTGGCGGAAGATGGTGGCAATTGCCACGGCGGCGATACCCTCTTCCCTACCGGTAAAGCCCAGGTGATCGGTGGTGGTAACCTTGACGCTCAGCCGCTCCACGGGCATGGAAAGGGCGGCGGCGGTGCGGTCCCTCATTTCCGGTATGAAAGGCCCCAACCGGGGCCTTTGAGCCAACATTGTAGCATCTACGTTAGCTATGCGCCAACCTGAATCGGCCACCTGCTGCCCCACATTTTCCAGCAGGACAAGGCTGGAAATGTCCTTGTAACGGTCGTCGGATGATGGGAAGTGCTGCCCCTTGTCTCCCAGGTTTGCCGCTCCCAGCAGAGCGTCCATGATGGCGTGGACCAGCGCGTCGCCGTCGCTGTGGCCCACCAGGCCAAGGTCGTGGGGCACTTCCACGCCGCCAAGGACAAGGCGGCGGCCGGGCCCCAGGGCGTGGGAATCAAAGCCTATGCCGGTGCGGATGTCGGGGATAGTCAAGTATGCTCCCGGTCATGGTTCGGCTCAACCTGATCAGGCTGCCGACAGGGGCACGCCTTCTGAAGCAGCAGCGCGACCAAGCGCACGGTCCAGGGTGGCTAACTCTGCGTCTTGCCGTATGGCCAATTCCAGGTATAAGGCATCATAGAAAGACAACCCGTGCTTCCATGCCAAGTCAAAAGCTACCCGATAATTGGGATCCTCGTCGGTTAGAATGGGTAAGCCATTCAAGGCGTCCAGCCTCTCCCCAATATCATCCAGGGAAATCCGCCCCCGCCGCTCTGCGGTCAGCAAAGCATTGCGAATCTCAAGATGCCAGAGTTGCGGCACAACCGCCCCATCCTCTTTCAGGCGTTCCAACGCCGATATCGCTTTCGGATGGTCCTCGTCATCGAAGAGCCATGCCAAAGCCAAGGAAGCATCAACAACTAACCCGCTCACCGGCGGTGGCCCTCGTGGCGCAGGGCGAGGATCTCATCCGTGGTGAAGGAGATGCGCTGCCATCCGGCACGGCGTTGACGGAACTGTTCAACCGCTTTCTCTCGATTGACGCGGTTCTGAGCCGCGGCGGGAACCAGGTGGGCAACCGTCTTGCCGTGGCGGGTAATGGCGACGGTTTCCCCGCGCTCTACTACCCGAAGAAGTTCCGCCAGGCGAGTCTTGGCTTCTGTCGCTTGGACCTCACGCATTTCATATCCAACCAGTTTTTTAGTCCGGTTAATTTTAACGCCGGCTTGGCCCACAGGCAACGATCTTGGCGTGGACCAGCGCGTCGCCGTCGCTGTGGCCCACCAGGCCAAGGTCGTGGGGCACTTCCACGCCGCCCAGGACAAGGCGGCGGTCGGGCCCCAGGGCGTGGGAATCAAAGCCTATGCCGGTGCGGATGTCGGGGATGCTATCTAACATGGATTAACAGGATATACAGGATGGAGAAACCTGAGTGCATTATATCCTGTCCATCCTGTTTATCCATGTAAATTTACCCCCGCCCCCTCAGCACCGCCTCCATCACCGCCAAATCCTCCGGCGTGGTTACCTTCAGGTTCTCGTAGGAACCGGGGAAAACGCTTACTTTGCAGCCCAGAGCCTCCACCATCATCGCGTCGTCGGTGGCGTCTCCCTGGAATTGCGCATGGGCGCGGCGTAGCAGGTCATAGCCGAAGATTTGGGGAGTCTGGGCGGCCCACAGGGTCTCGCGGGGTGGTGTGTCCGTAACCAGGCCGTTGCCGTCAACCACCTTGATGGTGTCCTTGACGGGTACGCCGGCGATGGCGGCGCCGTGGGGGGAAGCAGCCACTGCCTCAATTCCCCGCCGCAGCAGGGACAGGTCCAGACCCGGGCGGGCGCCGTCGTGGACCATCACCCAGCGACAGGGTTCCAAGGCGTCCAGTCCGGCCCGCACCGAGTCCTGCCTTCGGGCTCCGCCGGCGCAGACTTGGGAGACTTTGCGGTAGCCCCGGTCATGTACCAGGGAGCGGCCATAATCCAGCGAACCGGCGGCCAGCACAAGCACTATTTCGGAAACGCTCGAGCACTCCTCGAACCGGTCAAGAGTGTGCGTAATGAGGGGACGGCCGTGCAGGGGAGCGAAGGTCTTGTCCACGCCCTCCATGCGGGTGCTGCTGCCGGCGGCCACAATGACCACGCCTACCCGTGAACCCATCGCCACATCAAGTCTCCGAAGGGATTTAGCACAAAGAGACGCAGGGAGCCAGAGGTTCTCCATGCACCTCTGAGCCTCTGCGTCTCTTTGTGAAGTTCCCGCTAGTTGTTCTTGGATTGGGCGAAGATGATGCGGCCGGCGGCGGTCTGAAGCACCCTGGTTACGGTAACGTCGTGGGAGGCGTTGATGTACCGCTTGCCGCCCTCCACGACCACCATGGTCCCGTCGTCCAGGTAGGCCACACCCTGGCCCAGTTCCTTGCCTTCCTGCACGATGTTGACCCGCATTTCCTCGCCGGGGAGAACGATGGACTTCAGGGCGTTGGCCAGTTCATTGACGTTCAGGACCTGTACGCCCTGGAACTCCGCCACCCGGTTCAGGTTGTAATCGGTGGTCAGGATGGGGCACTTCATGGAGCGGGCCATCTGCACCAGCATCGAGTCAACTTCGTCGCCATTGGTTATGCCCACGTCCAGGATGTCCAGGGTTATGCTCTCGTCCCGGCGCAGGCGGCCCAGAACCTCCAGGCCCCGCCGGCCCCGGTTGCGGCGCAGGGGGTCGCTGGAGTCGGCGATATGGCGAAGTTCGTCAAGAATGAAGCGGGGCACCACCAGCGTGCCTTCCACGAAACCCGTGCCCGTAAGGTCGGCAATGCGGCCGTCAATTATGACACTGGTGTCAACCAGTATCTGGCCGTTGTGGTTTTCGTGGGCCACGCCGTTGGTGTTGTTGGTGTGCTCCAGGGATGGGAATACGGCCTGCACGTCCCGGCCGCGGATGCCGCCCAGCATCAGTCCGGCCAGACCCAGAGTAAGGCTTACCATTATGGGGATGCCCCAGGCCATCCACCCGTCAATATTGTAAAAAGGAATTGATATCAGGGCTGCGAATACCAAGCCCACCAAGGCGCCGAAGGATGCGGAAAGAAGGGTTGATCCCGGGATGGAGTTTATGTAGTTGACCACCTTGCGCCATGGGCGAAGCAGCAAATAAGGAGTAATAAAAGCCCCTACGGGGATACCCACTATTGCCAGAACAATGCCCCAGGGGATGATTTGCTTTCCGTCGGAAGGGAAATCAGGTACATAGGGCCCCAGCCGCCACCCCAGCGCGCCAATGCCTCCGGCGCCGATAATTCGTAAGGTCCATACATCGAACACGAATATCTACTCCTCTCCCAGCGACTGCCGAAGCCCCGGCCCCGCCTGGATCCAAGCCCGATGCAATTGCCGATACACTCACCCCCCCACCACTGCAGCGTAAATATATACAGGACAATGGCAACGGCCAACGCTGGACAATTAAGAAAATTAGAAGAATCTTGGCAACCGTACCCGCTAAATGCCTTCCGAAAATAACCTGGAAGCGCGGGCGAAGAACGCGGTTGCTGTGCCCAAGTAAAAGAACAGTCCTGGGCAAGTTGAGCATAACATAAAGAGGACGGTTTCGGAAGTTTTCGATGCCCGGCCAGCAAAATTGGCGAAAACAGACTTCCTCTAAGCTTCAGGACAACAAAAATCGGCGAAGTTTTAGCGACTTCGCCGATTTGCTGCTATCCGCAATAAAGGGAATGTGTTGAAATTGTTCCTAGTGGTGAGGTTGTGCGAAGATTGCCGCGGATACGCTGGTACTCGGGGTCGCCACGGCGACCGAACCATAGAGGGGTCAACGGCGTTTCCACTGGTCCACCAGGTACTGGCCCTGGTCGTCATCCAGACCCCACATCTGGAAATGGACCTTAATGTCGTCGTACAGGCTTACGTTTCCCTCATCCGCGATGGGCGCCCGGTCCGGGTCGCGATAAGCTTCAATGCTCACGTCCATCCAGTTGAGGGGGATCTCCTCGCCGCCAGCAATGCGCTCTACCATGTTGACCGCGCAGGCGGTGATGCCGGACAGGAAAAGCTCGCCGGCGCCAACCTCTTCACCACCCGAACCGTCGGCCACCCAGTGGTGGGTGCGGGTGTTGCAGATGGCGCGCCCCGGGGTGCCGGTACTGTAGCTTCTTACCCGATAGGCCAGGGTCAATTCTGCCATACTCGACCTCCTTCCGTTTGCTGCTTCCCGTTGATGGCTAATATTTACTACAACCACGCCGCAAAAGCAACCTTCCCTTTCCGGTCGACTGGGTTCCAATTCACGCGGTATTGCCTCGGGCCAGGGCGGCACCCAGGTCTGCCCCTGCCAGCTACACGGTTAACCTCCCAAATACGAAACGCTGCCTCGCCGGTCATTCCGGCTCACCTTTGCCCTTCCCCTGTGGTATATTTACCAACCGAAGCCCCTGGCTAGCAGAGCAACATACGCTCCTTTGCGGAGGATGAATAATGAAGCTGGTAACCTACAACACCGGAACCGGACCTCGCTGCGGTGTGCTGCAGGACGATTCGGTTATAGACGTTACTGCCCTGGTGGGCGCGCCCCAACCCCTGCGCGACGTACAAGCCCTATTGGAAACCGGGGACGACGCCCTGGATCGGGTGCAGGCCGCCCTGTCCCAGGAAAACTCGTCGGCTCCCGTATTTGCCCTGGAAGACGTGCAGCTCCAGTCTCCCATCCTGCGGCCCCCTACGATTCGCGACTTCATGATTTTCGAGGAACACGCCACCCAGCAGGGTACCCGGGAGCGGGAAGAGGCCTGGTACCGTATGCCTATTTTCTATTTCTCCAACCCCCTTTGCGTCTATGGCCCCGAGGACACGGTTCCCCACCCTTCCGCATCCAACATGCTGGACTACGAGCTGGAAATCGGCTGCGTCATAGGCAAGGAGGGTACCAACGTTTCCGAAGCCGATGCCCTGGACTACATCGCCGGTTTCCTGATCTTCAACGACTGGAGCGCCCGCGATTTGCAGCGGGACGAGAGCGCGGTGGGCCTGGGCCCCGCCAAGGGCAAGGACGGGGCTTCCAGCCTGGGGCCCTGCCTGGTTACCACCGATGAACTGGCTCCCTATATCCGCGACGGCCGGCTCCACGTCAAGTGCTCCGGCCGGGTTAACGGTGTACCCTGGGTGGAAGACAGCGACGGCGGCCTTTCCTACCACACCTGGGGCGCCATGGTTGAACGGGCATCCAAGGACAGCCGTATTGCCGTGGGCGACGTGCTCGGCTGCGGTACCGTGGGCGGTGGCTCCATTGGCGAGGCCATCCGCAAGGGGTACGAGGCCCGCTGGCTCCAGCCCGGCGACGTGGTGGAGTTTGAAGTTGAGGCCCTTGGCACGCTGCGCAACACCATCGGCCCCAAGGTGGACGAAGACCCCGACTACCGCTACGGGGTAGGCATAGAAATTGACGCACCGGTGCCGGGGATTGCCACCGACTACGTTTATGAGTTGAATCTGCGCTAGGCCCAGGCACCAGGGCTAATCCTTCCATTACCGACCGGGCCATTACCGGACGAATCAGGAGCGAACAATATGCCAAACAAGAAAGGCACAGGACTGTTAATGGTGTGGGCCGACGTGCCGGCCGAGAAGGAGGATGACTTCAACGCCTGGTACAACGAGGAACACTTACCGGAACTGCTGGCCATCCCCGGAGTGCTCAATGCCGCGCGCTACGAGGCGGTGAAGAGCGGTCCCAAGCACCTGGCCTGCTACGAACTGGAAAGTCCTGCGGTGGTGGAGTCCGACGCCTTCAAGAACCGTCCCCCGCGTTCGGAGTGGGCCAACCGCGCCTCCGGGCCGGCCATTGCCACTACCCTGATCAGCAACGTCTACGAGATGATCCACCCCACCGAACTTACCGAGGGAATCGCCAACAGCGACATGGCGCCCGCCCTGCAGATAGGCCGAATGGACGTGGGCCCGGAAAACGAGGACGAGTGGAACCGCCGGTACAGCGGCATCTACGTGCCCAACTATGAGAAGGTTCCGGGCGTCATCCGGGGCCGCCGCTACAAATCGGTGCGGGGCACTCCCATGTACGCCACCGTGTACGAATTTGAACACGAACTGGTGTCTGAGAGCGAGGAATGGGACCGCCAGCGGGACATAGACCCATCCACGGAGCGCATCCGCCCAATGATGACTCACGCGCCAGGCTCCCCCGGAGTTTGGAAGAAGACCTTCCAGATTTAGGCGGGCTGTCCAGGCAACCACACGTTTCACGAAGGAACCACGCTGGGGCGGGCTTCAAACCCGCCCTGTCTCCATATTGATGTCTCTCCTGGCAACGCCAACCGATTCCCAAATCTTACTTTCCATATCCTCCAACCCGGCCACGTCCTGAATCTGTTAAACTTGATGGCGCGGGATTCCCATTGCCGGTTAATCCGGTCCAGGAACGCCGCAACGACATCAATCGCGCCTTCTCTAGGTAACGAGGACATCCAAATTGCGCTGCATTCTTTTCTGTACCTTCGCTCTGGCCTTGGCGGCGCTGCTCCTGTTTTCGCTGTTGGCCCCGGGCTCGGCGCGGGCCCAGGAT
>JAJEDS010000203.1 GCA_022821365.1 Dehalococcoidia bacterium
CATAGATACCCGCCTTGTCCTCATCATAGGCCCGCTTGATTTCCGACAACATCGACAGAAACTGGTCGGCGGGAAGGTAGGTGGCGCCCGCTATGCTGCCTCCGTGGGGAGTCAGGAAGGCGGTGGTGGGCCAGCCTCCCACGTTGTATCGGGCGTTCACGTCAGGCCGGTGGTCGTTGTCCACGGAAATGGCCACGAAATTGTCATTCACGAAACGGGCCACTTCGTCATCGGAAAAGGTGGTCTCTTCCATCACGTGGCACCAGTAGCACCAAACGGCGGAGATGGAAAGCAGGACGGGCCGGTCCTGCGCCTGGGCCAGGTCAAAAGCCTCCTGGCCCCAGGGGCGCCACCGGATACCGTTGCTTCCTTCAGTTTCTCGAAAATCTACCGCCATCAAATGGGTCCCCGGGGGTGCCTTCCTACCCCATTGAAACTGCAAAAATCCCGCATAAAGGTAGCATAGCAATTTCGGATTTTCAATGACGGCGGGACATATTTCATACCTGTTTCTGGCCCTGCAGTCCGAATTTAGCAACACAGCCTCCGTGATGATTACCGCAAGAGTTGTACTGCGGCCATAGAGTACCCAGTGTCAAGACATCGTAGCTTTTTTGAGGTACAACACTTGCAAGGTTGGGAGACGCATCCGCACTATGGAAGTGGGTCGGCAAACCCTGCTTACAGGCTAAGTATTTCAGCCTGCAATAACGCGGCTAAACTACTCCAACTGCAAATGAGGGGAAATGCGGGGAAATGAGCGGATATGTTAAAAATTTTTCTTCCCTCCGGTGAAGGAAATCGTGCCACCAACTCCGGCCTGCCAGTGATCCCCAGAAGGAAATAGCGCCTGTAAGCTTGAAGATCTGATCATCCCCTGCCTTCAGCCCGCAAATCCGGCGCCGGAAACATGGCGTATTTCATTAAGGTGATCCCCAATAAATCGCCCATAATTCTGCGCTATACTGCAACTATTGCGAAGTTTGTAAACTGACGCCAGATTCTAACGAAGGAGGCCGATCGTGCGTAGTTTGTTATTCCCGCTCACTTCGCTGCCTGCCAGCAAACATATAAATTCGTCCTGCCGGCGCACTTTGGCGCTGCCCCTCATTCTGGCAGCATTCTCGGTGTTGATGGCCGGCTGCTCATTCCTTCAGCCCGACTTCTCCGCCGGCCAGGTTGCCGAACCGGCGTTCACCTCCACCGCGGAAGAATCACAAGTGCGTTCGGTTACCCTGGATGAAAGCGCCGATTCGGTGCAGCCAATTTCCTCCCTCGCCGACAACGAGCCGGAAGTGGCCCAGCCAGGCGCCGCCTCGTCGCAGCAGGAACCGGCCCCCGATGCGGCTTCCCTCGAAGCCAGACTGACTGACACCTCTGAGAATCCCGCGGGCCCGCTTAACGACCTTCTCGGCGACAACGTGCCGGAAGTAACTGCGCCCGGTGAGGGAGGCCCAGGCACACCGCGGCCTCAACTGTCCGGATTGACTCCCCTTGAGATCGTCGCGGCCCAGGACCAGGTGCTGCGTGACATCTATGAGTCCACCCTGCCCTCAGTGGTTTACATTCGTATCTCCAGGAACCTGGGCACCCGGGCCGAGCGACCCAATATCCCCGACATGCCAAATATTCCCGACGACTTCTTTGAACGTTCCGGCGGGTCCGGTTTTGTTTGGGACGACCAGGGGCACATTGTAACCAACCACCACGTCGTAACCGAGGCAGACCGGATCATCGTAATGCTGCCCAATCGGGTGGAAATGGAAGCCGAGTTTCTCGGCAGCGACCCGGATTCGGACCTGGCGGTTCTCAAGGTTTCCGACCCCGACGGCTTTCTGAAGCCCTCCACGCTGGGCAACAGCGACGAGGTTGACATGGGCCAGCTTGCCGCCGCCGTCGGCAATCCCTTCGGCCAGGAATTCAGCATTACCGCCGGAATCGTCAGCGGAATTGGCCGCACCATTCGCAGCGGTCACAGCCAGTTCTCAATTCCGGAAGTCATTCAGACTGATGCCCATATCAATCCCGGCAATTCCGGCGGCCCCTTGCTGGACCGCAACGGCCATGTTATCGGAGTCAACACCCAGATAATCAGCCGTTCCGGCGCCAACAGCGGCATCGGATTCGCTGTTCCCATCAACATTGCCAGGCAGGTGGTTCCGTCCCTTATCGGCGAAGGAGAGTATGAATACTCCTGGCTGGGTATCAGCGGAACCACCCTCAGGCCCGACCTGGCCGAGGCTATGGACCTGCCCCGGCGCACCCAAGGCGCCCTGGTGATTGACCTCGTCAGCAACGGTCCCGCCGAGGACGCCGGCCTGGAAGGCAGCGACGAAACCCTGGAGTTGGAGGGTCTCGAACTGCCCATAGGCGGAGACATTATTGTCGCCATTGATGGCGACCCCGTGGAGACGATTGACGACGTTATCGCCTATCTGGTGTCCAATACCCGCCCGGACCAGGAAGTAGCGATGGAAGTCATTCGCGACGGTGAAAGAATGCACTTGACGGTCAAGCTGGGCGCCAGGCCGGGCCCCTAGTCTCCACCATCCTTTTGGTACCTCTTGGGGGCGGCAGATCAGCCGCCTCCAATTTGTTTGGTTCAGCTTTCCCGGCTGGGCCAATCCGCCCATACATTGACCGCCGCCGGAATTTGGCCTACGCTACCTTCAGCCTTCCTCAAAAGGACTCACGAACGGAAGGAAGCAGATGGAGCTGCCGGCCCATGCCTATTTGGATGAACAGAACATCCCCTACCGCAGGCTGGAGTTTTCACCTGATACGGACAAGGGGGCGGCCAGCGTGGCCCATGCCCTTAACTTTGAGGAAGGGCAAATGGTCAAGACGCTGCTCTTCCGCACCGCCGAGGGCCGGATGGCCCTGGTTATGCTGGGCGGCGACCGTCACGCCATTTCCGGCCAGCTAGAGCGGGCCCTGGGGTCTCGCAACATCAGACTGGCCGACCCCGAAT
>JAJEDS010000036.1 GCA_022821365.1 Dehalococcoidia bacterium
GTGGAGTACGAGGACCTGGACCCGGTAGTGGACCCCCTGGTCTCCCTGCGGGCCGGCGCCCCGTCAGTCCACCCGGACCTGGAGAGTTACGAGGGCTACGGCTTCACCATCGAGGGCGGCAACATCTGCACCCTGCTGGACGCCGACCGGGGCGACGTGGACCAGGCCTTCGCCGAGGCCGACTACGTTTTCGAGGATACTTTCCGCTCCCAGGGCATCAACCAGGGCTTCCTGGAACCCATGGCCTGCGTCGCCAGCGTGGAGGCCAACGGCCGCCTGACCGTCTGGGCCTCAACCCAAGGGCCGTACCAGGTCCGCGCCCAGCTGGCATCGGTGCTGGACATGCCCCTGTCCAACATCAAGGTAATTCCCATGGAGTTGGGCGGCGGCTTCGGCGCCAAGCTGCGGCTGGCCTTCGAGGCTTACCCTGCCCTGCTGGCCATGAAGACGGGCAGCCCGGTCAAGCTGATCAACACCCGGGAGGAGGTCTTCACCCTCAACGGCCCTCGCCATCCCGTAACCAACTACCTGAAGACGGGCGTCAACAAGGACGGAACAATAGTCGCCCGGGAGGGCTACACCATCTTCGACGTGGGAGCCTACCTGGGCGCCGGCCCCAACTCCGGCATCGGCCACGGCCTGGGCGCCTACGACATCCCCAACTTCCGGCTGCGCTCGTACGCCGCCTACACCAACAAGGTCTACGTGGGTTCCTACCGGGCCTCCGGCGTCGCCGACATGACCTTCGCCGTCGAGTCCCACATGGACATTATCGCCCACAAGATAGGCATGGACCCGCTGGAATTCCGCCTGAAAAACGCCATCAAGGAGGGCGACATCGCCGTCAACGGCTCCCGTGTGCCCAGGAACGGGCTGGCCGAATGCCTTGCCGCCGTGAAGGAGCGGCTGGGCCTGCCGAAGGAACTGCCCGAGGGCCACGGCGTGGGCATCGCCCTGTGCGAGTGGCGCAGCGGCGCCGGCCCGTCCACCGCCGCCATCAGCGTCAACGAGGACGGCACCGTCAGCCTGCTGACCGGGTCGGTGGACATTTCCGGCAGCGACACTTCCCTGGCGTCCATCGCCGCCGAGGCCCTGGGCATTGCCATGGACCAGGTCATCGTCGCCAAAAGGGACACGGACCTGGCTCCCTTCACCGGCCCCAGCGGCGGCAGCCGCATCGTGTACAGCCAGGGCAAAGCCGTGGAACTGGCGGCCGAGGATACCCGCAGCAAGCTCTTCGCCCTGGCCTCCGACCGCCTGGGCGTCCCCGCCGACGCCCTGGTCTGCGCCGAGGGCCGGGTCTACGTGCAGGACAACCCGCCCCAGGGCTACACCCTGGGCCAACTGGCATCCATGAGCGTTACGTCCCGCTCCGGGCCCATCATCGGCAACGCGTCCCTGTCCACCCTGCCCTACGCGCCCGTGTTCAGCGCCCAGGCCGCCGAGGTGGAGGTTGACAAGGATACCGGCCAGGTGAAGCTCACCCGCTACGTCCAGTGCCAGGACGTGGGCGTCGCCATCAACCCCATGGCGGTGGAGGGACAGCTGGAGGGCGGCGCCGTCCAGGGCATCGGCCGCGCCCTTACCGAGGACATGCAGTTCGACCCGGAGACGGGCGCCGTGCGCAACCCGTCCTTTGCCACCTACCTTATGCCCCTGGCCCTGGACCTGCCCGAGCTGGAAACCCTGCTGGTGCGTGTGCCATCGGAGGACGGGCCCTTTGGCGCCCGGGCCGTGGCCGAGCCTCCGGGCTTCGGGCCCCCGGCCGCCATCGCCAACGCCATCTACGACGCCGTGGGCGTCCGCATCCGGGAACTCCCCCTGTCCGGCGAGCGGGTGCTGGCCGCCCTGCGCGGCGATGGCAACGACGTCGCCTACATCGGCGACGAACTGGACGAACTCAAGCGGGCTGAAGGTCTGGGGGGTTAGCGCCCGGTCTTGTCTTCAGCCACCAACCAAGTCACAACACCTGACCAGGAGAGGGACTTATGAAGTACGACGTAGTAATCATCGGCGCCGGTTCGGCCGGGTGCGTGCTGGCTTCCCGACTTTCCGAGGACCCGGACCGCACCGTCCTGCTGCTGGAGGCCGGCCCAGACTACCCGGATTTCGAGTCCTACCCCGACGACCTGAAGTACGGCTACAACCAGGTTGCTTCCGCCGTCAACGCCCCCCACAACTATTCCTTCACCGGCATCGCCACCGAGGAACAGGGCAACACCATGCCCGTGCCCCGCGGCCGGGTGGTGGGCGGTTCCAGCGCCATCAATGGCCAGGTGCTGCTGCGGGGCGTACCGGAGGACTACGACAACTGGGCATCCTGGGGCAACGACGAGTGGTCCTTCGTCAAGACCCTGCCCTACTTCCGCAAGCTGGAGACCGACACGGATATCCACGACGACTTCCACGGCTTCGACGGCCCCATTCCGGTGCGCCGCCACAAGCAGGAGACCTGGCTGCCGGCCCAGGTGGCCTTCCACCAGGCCTGCCTGGCCGAGGGTTATCCCCACGACCCGGATATGAACCACCCCGATTCCTGGGGTGTCGGCCCCATTCCCATGAACAACCCCGACGGGGTACGGATGAGCACCTCCCTTACCTACCTTAACCCGGTGCGGCACCGCCTGAACCTGACCGTCCGCTCCGGCGTAACCGCTCACCGGCTCATCTTCGAAGGCAGCCGCGTGGTGGGCGTGGACGTGGAAAGCGGCGGGGAGAGGTTCGTGGTGGAAGGGGACGAGTTTATCTGCTGCGGCGGGGCCGTTGGTTCGCCCCAATTGCTGCTCCTGTCCGGCGTGGGTCCGGCGGGCCACCTCCAGGAAATGGGCATCGCGGTCCACCACGAACTGCCCGGCGTGGGCCGGAACCTGCGCGACCACCCCAACGTGCGCATTCCAATCCGGGTAAAGGAGGACTTTCCCCTGGACCCGGAGGCCCCGCGCACCCAGCTTGCCCTGCGCTACACCGCCGAAGGTTCCGACGACCGCAACGACATGCAGATTCTCCAGTCTTCCTTCTCATCCCCCATGGGCGGCGACCCGCTGGAGGGCGAGGGCATCCGTTTTACCTGCATCATCGAACTGGCCGTGGGCGCCGGTGAACTGAAACTGGCCTCCACCGACCCCTACGAGCAGCCCGTCCTGGACTACAACTACCTGGCGGAGGAGTGGGACCGGGAGCGCCTGCGGGAGGGTGTCCGCCTGTGCCTGAAGCTGCTGGAAAGCGACTCCTACCAGGACATTGTCGAGGAGTGCATCAGCCCTACCGAGGAAGACCTGGAATCCAACGACACCCTGGACCAGTGGCTTCGCCGCAACGTTACCACCACCCAGCACATATCCGGCACCTGCAAGATGGGGCCGGCAACCGACGACATGGCCGTGGTGGACCAGTACTGCCGGGTCTACGGCCTCGAGGGCCTGCGGGTGGTGGACGTATCCGTCCTGCCCGACTGCATCCGCGCCAACACCAACGCCACCACCATCATGATCGCCGAACGTGTGGCCGACTGGATCAGGGAGGGACAGGGCGGATAGCTCCCCTGACCACCCGACAACGCTGGAACCCAAATCTGACCCGAACAGGAGGCAACCATGACCCAACTACTGGGAAGAGTAAGCCCCGAAGAGGAACAGCAGTTTTACGAAAATACCGAGTCCGCCGGTCTGCGGGCATCCTGGATGGGCCGCCGGCTGGAGCGCAAGCCCCAGGTGGAACCCTTCGCCTGGCGCTGGGAGCAGGCCAGGCCCCTGATCCTGCGCAGCGGCGACATCGTTACCCCCGACCGGGATGTGGAAAGGCGGGTGCTTACCCTTAAAAACCCCGGCCTGGACTACGGCACCACCCACACCATGGTCTCCGCGCTGCAACTGCTGCTGCCCGGCGAGAACGCCCCGGCCCACCGCCATACGCCCACGGCCATCCGCTGGGTGCTGCAGGGCACCGGCGCCTACACCACCGTTGAAGGCGACAAGTGCTACATGGAGCCCGGCGACCTGGTGCTGACCCCGTCCTGGACCTGGCACGACCACAACAACGAGGGCAACGAGCCCATGATCTGGCTGGACGGCCTGGACGTGCCCCTGGTCAATACCCTGGACGCCACCTTCTTTGAGCAGTACCCAGAGGACCAGCAGCCCATCGTGGGCGTGGGCGAGTCGGCCCGCAAGTACGCATCCGGCACCCTGCGTCCGGCGTGGGAAGACACCAACATCCCCTACTCTCCCCTGTGGCACTACAAGTGGGAGCAGACCCACGCCGCCCTGCGCAACCTGGCGCAGACCGACAGCAGTCCCTTCGACGACGTGGCCATGGAGTTCTCCGACCCGGCCACCGGCGGTCCGGTGCTGCGTACCCTGGCCTGCTGGATACAGATGATCCGGCCCAACGTAAACACCAGGGCCCACCGCCACACCAGCAGCGCGGTGTACCAGGTTTTCAAGGGCCAGGGCCACAGCGTCATCAACGGCCAGCGGTTCGACTGGGACGAGGGCGATTTCCTGGTGGTGCCTTCGTGGGCCTGGCACGAACACGCCAACGACACCGACGACGAGGCCATTCTCTTCTCCATCCAGGACATCCCCGTGATGAAGTCCCTGTCACTGTACCGGGAAGAACCCTACACCGAGAACGCCGGCCACCAGCCGATTACCTCGGTGTTTGAAGGGTAGGCAATACTCT
>JAJEDS010000358.1 GCA_022821365.1 Dehalococcoidia bacterium
ACTAACCATCTCAGCCGACTAACCATGGTGACATTTTCGCTTTCCATTTAACGGGACAGAATCGCTGGACAACAACACCCCTTACAGGCAAGGGCCAGACCATGCGAAGTTCATTTCTTACCTGTCCGGAGCGCTGGAAGGAACAGATCTCTATTATGTCCGCAGAGGCCGCAGCGCCAATTTACAATGTCTTGCCAGCCAATATACCTAGTATCCCACAGTAGAAATAGTCCGGTGTGGCTGATATATTGCCGCCAACTTTCGGCATAAAAGGGGGTGTACATGCCTGAAGACGAGAGGGCATTAACCGTGGAACTGGTGGACCCCGACCCGTTTGCCATAGGCTTTTCCCTGTTGGGCCTGCTGGTGAGCGGCGGGGCGTACCTGGAACTGCGGCGGAACAGAATTCTTACGGAGAACCAGCGAACAGGGGAATTCCGGCAGACCTGGTTCCAGGCCAGGAGGACGCTGATCCACGCCCGCCGGGTGGTGGAAGAGTTTGCGACCTATGTGGCGGAAGACGGCTACGGAAATCAGGAGTTCCTGTTTGGCCGGGCCCGGTTGAATCTTCCCCGGGACCGGGTGGACCAGCTTCGCCGGCTGCACGCCAATTCCCTGACCACGGCTTCCTACATGGCGGACAACCTGGACGCGCTGAGCGAGTACCTGGACAGCTCTTACCAGCCGATGGTGGACGAAATTATGGAGAAGCTGATCGAACTTCAACTGCCCCACTCTTACGACGCGGTGGTGCTGCTGGTGAGGGACGGGGTTACGCTGTATGAGAAGCTGATAAACGAGATCGGCCAGAGAGAATCATTTTCTTCCTGAATGGAAATTCACGGACGTTGATTTTTGCTGTTTAATGCTTTAATATTTTTTTAGATTGATGTAGCGAGACGTTTTTAGAAGTAGTTTGAAAGAATTGCTTGATGGGGCCCCGCGAGGGGTCCCATTTTTATTGCCTGCCATTCAGGCCGGGAGGTTTCCAATGGATATCCAGGAAGCAATGCGGCAACTGGAGGAAATGGGCACTGCCCAGAATCGGAAGGTGTACGCGCGCCACGGCGTCCGAGACAACATGTTCGGGGTCAGCTTCGCCAACCTGAACAAGCTGGCCAAAGCGGCGCGGAAGGACCATTCCCTGGCCCTGGAACTGTGGGCGACGGGCAACCACGATGCCCGGGTGCTGGCAACCATGGCAGCCGACCCTTCACGGGCCGATGAATCGCTGCTGGAGGAGTGGCTGGCCGACCTGGACAGTTATGTTATTACCGACGCCTTCTCCGGTTTCGCGGGCAAGACGGCTTTGGCCCAAGAAAAGGGCGAGCAATGGATTGATTCGGACGAGGAATGGCCGGGGCGGGCCGGCTGGCACCTGCTAGCCAACCTGGCCATGAAAAACCAGGACCTGCCAGACGTCTATTTTGCCGACTACCTCAAGACAATCGAGGACGAAATACACACAAGGAAGAACCGGGTGCGGGATGCAATGAACAATGCCCTCATCGCCATCGGCATCCGCAACAGCGCGCTGGAAGAGCAGGCGCTGGCCGCCGCCGCCCGCATCGGCAAGGTGGAAGTGGACCACGGGGAGACGGGCTGCAAAACCCCCGACGCCGCCGACTACATTCGCCGCACCCTGGAGCGACGACGGCAAAAGGCCGCGGCAGCTGCGGAAAAGGCTTCAAGACGTTAGCCTTCCGAGGCCCGGAGAACTGACAACCGGCGGGCGCCATGGAGGCGCCCGCCGGTTTTTGTATCGCGCTTGCCGTCAGTGCGGCAATTCTTTGAAGCCCCTAGTACCG
This sequence comes from Dehalococcoidia bacterium, assembly GCA_022821365.1. GTDB lineage: Bacteria > Chloroflexota > Dehalococcoidia > Lucifugimonadales > UBA3495 > Bin22. Next base: position 1,809 of record JAJEDS010000358.1, read on the forward strand.
GGGAGATTCCAGGTAGTCGGGCGGGTTGGTGGCCCCCAGGTACCGGTTGCCGCCCCAGCAGACCACTACCCCGTCGTGCCGCACGGCGCAGGTATGCTGGTCGCCGCCGCTGATGATCTCAAATCCTCTCCTGTCCGGCGGTTCCAGGTCCCGCTGCGAGCCCCTGCCCCAGCAGGCAACGGTGCCATCGCCCTGGACGGCGCAGGTAAATTCCTTGCCGGCGCCGATGGCCAGGAAGCCTTCTGTATCCGGCGCCTCCGTCTGTCCGGCTATGCCGCTGCCCCAGCAGAGTACCTTACCCAGTTCCTGCAGTCCGCAGGTATGCCGGTCTCCCGAGTCTATGCTCAGGAACCGCTCCCCCTCCGGAACTTCCGTTTGCTGGTAGTTGTTTGCCCCCCAGCAAAGGACAGTTCCGTCGGCCCTCAAGCCGCAGGAAAAGTCACCGCCGGCGCTGACATCGATAAAGGTCTGCACCAGGGGCGCTACCGTCTGGCGGTGGTCGTTGTTTCCCCAGTACGCGATGGTGTCGTCCATCTGGATTCCACAAATGTGCTGACCACCGGCGTCGATGGCCTTCAGCCTCAGGCTGCGGTCAACCTGGAAGGTGCCCAGCAGGTCCTTGCCCCAGCAGAAAGCGGCCCCGGCACGTTCGCCCCCAGCCTGGATGCCACAGGTGAAGGAACTTACCGCGCTGATGTCGGAGAAGGTGACATCCAAGGGCACGCTCAGCTGGGAGTTAACGTCGCTGCCCCAGCAGTCCACCGAACCGTCGGAGAACAGAACGCAGGTATGGGCGCCGTTGCTGTCAATCTTCGTAATGGTTACCACTTCCGGGGTGGGTGTGGGCGTGGGCGGCCGGGGAGTAGGCGTTGCCGCAGGAATGGGCGTGGCCGTGGGCACGGGCACCGGCGTGGGCGTGGGCTGCGGGGTTGCCGTGGGCTGCGGCGTGGCCGTCGGAACGGGGGTTGCCGTTGGCTGTGGCGTAGCCGTGGGCTGCGGCGTGTGAGTGGGTTCGGGAGCGGCAGTGGGTTGCTCCGTTGCCTCCTCCATGGGCTCCTCAGTGGGTTCTTCCGTTGGTTCCTCGGTCGGCTCTTCGGTGGCCTCCTCGGCGGAAGCATCTCCGGGAGCCGGAGCCTGGGCATTTACGGCCGCTGCCACCGCCGCGTCAATGGTGGCCTGGATGTTGGGGGTGGGCGGTGGCACGGGGGTCGGCGTACTTGCCGGCGTTGCGGTGGGTTCAGCCTGGCAGGCTGCCATGATGGTCGCGGCAATCAGGATAAGAGGAAGAAAGAGTAATGCCTTAAGTGGCAGGGGGCGGGACAGTCGGCGGGCGGTGGCGTTAATGTATTCCAAGATGGGCTACACTCCAGGAAGTTATTCGGGGCCCGGGCGAAGGGGCCACCCATATAGGCTATAGCTTATGTAAAGCATTGGCAAGCTGAAGAAAGGGGTATTTCAGGAACAGGGGGCAAGTTGCCGTTGTGCAGGGTTCCTCATGAACTTGCTTCAAAGCAAGGCGCTTCGAATGAAGTTCAAGCCGTCGGAAAAGTTGGAGATGAGTCGACAATTGTGGGTATTAAGCTGTTCGCGGATATTGGGAATATTGAAATCTCGTGAATTTCTGTTCAAGAAGCACTTGGTTTCTGTTAAAGCCGAGGACATGTGGTTGAGCACGGAAGTATAGATGATTGAGTCCGCAGGTTTAAGTCCGAAGGAATCCTGAAACTCAATGGCTGACTTAAGGACTTCTACACCAAAAGGAACGGCAATGGCACATTCCAGCACTTTGACCAGTGCCGCGTCCAGCCTTTCTTTGTCCTCCTCCGCACTCTGCCGTAATTGCGTTGAAACCGCACCTCCACTGCTGGCTATCTCAGAGTATTGCTCAGACCTGGACAATAGACGTAACTCTCGTTCGATATCATTGCACAGTTCGTTGCGTAACCGGCTACGTCTGGTTTGAGTTTCGTAGGACTCTGCTATACTGAATGCAGGAATCGCCAATTCGACAGCTCCGGATTCAGCAAGAGACAAGATATCTTGACAACTGCCGCGTTGTTCTTGGGCGAAGGCGACTTCAAGAACAAAGTTGGTCTCGACGTAAACGATCAAATCTGGTACTCCAGCTTGACCGCCCCATCTTTGATGCAATCATACAACCCCGAATCCAGCACCCAATCCAATTCTGGAGCATCCTCTCTGGTTACTACGGAACCCACTACGGCATTCAACCAAGAACCGACCATATATTCGAGACTTTGTCCGCTAATTCTCGTTAATTCATCAACTTCTAAAAAACGACCCAGAACATCCTTTGTCTTAGCTTTATAGTTGGCGCCTTCCTGTTCAATCGGCGAGTTGGGCAGCCACAAATAAAGGTGTTCTCGCAACACCATCAGGAAATATGTGGCGCGAGGAATCAGGTCCTCGTAGAGAAGATTCCTACGAAATTCATTGGCCCAATCGTCATCCTCCTCTTTCACCGCCTTGACTTCAACCGCTAGCTGAGCCTGCCCGTTGGGGGAGTAAACCATTATGTCGGCTAGTTGATTCGGCATAGGGACGTTTACTCTCCTGACCGTTCTTGCCTACCAATATACTTCCTCAGCAGCACTCCAGCAACAAGAGCAATTATCAAAGGTTGCTACTCCAAAAACCGCTCAAACACCTGGTTGGCTATCAGGTAGGCGGAGGGGTGCAGGCGGTAAACGGCGCCCTCCCGTTGCAGCAACCCCAGTTCTACCAGGTCGTTAAGCTGGGTACGGTAGCGAGCCGCCAGGTCGACGCCCAGTTGCGCGGAAGCCCGGGCCACGTCCAGTCCGTCCAGCAGGCGCAGGCCCAGGAACATGGTCTCCGCCGCCGCAAGGTCATCATCAATGGGTTCATAGCCGCCCACCGGACCAACCGTTTCCAGCCAGTCGGTCGTTATTTCACTGGGGGGAGCGGCCATTTCGGCGGCCCACCGCTGCGCCGCCTCGATGTAGCCACGGGGCGGGTCCATATCCCAAAAACGGTAGCCTCCCAAACAGGAATGGGCGCCGGGGCCCACGCCCAGGTAAGGCAGGTTGCGCCAGTAGGCAAGGTTATGCTGCGAAGCCAGCCCCGGCTGCGACCAGTTGGATATTTCGTAGTGGTGGTAGTCCAGGCCGCCAAGCAGTTCGCGGGCGTACTGGTACATATCGGCCGCCAGGTCGGGATCGGGGTGAGGGACTTCACCCCGCTCAACCCAGCGGTGCAGGGGCGTTCCCTCCTCCACGGTCAGGCAGTACAGGGAGATGTGGGCCGGTTCCAGGGCGGCCAGCCTATCCAGCGTGTCCTGCCACTGGGCCAGTGACTGGCGGGGCAGACCGTAGATCAGGTCCAAGTTGACGTTGTCGAACCCCGCGTCGCGAACGGTGCGGAAGGCGGCGATGGCCTGGTCGGCATCGTGGCGGCGGCCCAGCAGGTTCAGCAGGTCGTTGTCCAGGGACTGCACCCCGATACTGAGCCGGTTCAGTCCCTGGGCAAGCAGGCTGCCGGCGCGGGCCGGAGTAAGGTCGCCCGGGTTGGCCTCGGCGGTAATTTCGGCGTCTCCGCGTATGGTAAAGGCCCGGCCGGCGGCCGCAATAATCTTGCCCAGCGCGCCGTCGGGCAGGTAGGACGGAGTCCCGCCGCCAAAGAAGATGGTGTTGACCGGAGGATGGCCCAGGGCCCGACCCCAGGCGGTGATCTCGGCCAGCAGGGCATCCAGGTAGGGCGACATCAGCCCCTCAATGCCCTGGTAGGTGTTGAAGTCGCAGTAGGGGCACTTCGTCTGGCAGAAGGGCACATGGACGTAAAGGGAGATGCCCGTGCCCTGCAGGGCATCCAGCCCACGGGAAAGGCGGGTGCCGGGGCCGGCCTTCGGGTCTCCGGTGAAACCGGCCGGCAGGGATGGCTCGCTGCGCCTACTCGTCGTCAAGGAAGCGGGCCTTGCCGTCCACCACCTGGGACGGGTCCTTGTCTTCGGGGCGGTCGGCGGGAGCGGCCCGGCCCAGGTGTTCGTCAACAACGTGGGGCGGCGCCAGCTTTATCAGGAAGAGGATGGCCATTCCCAGGATGATAATGTCGTCTACACGGCCGATAAGGGGGATGTTGTCCTTGATAAGGTCGAAGGGCCAGATGAAGTACACCAGGGCCAGGGGCACCAGGGATCGCAGGATGATGTTGACCCGCCGGTCTACGGTAAGCCGCCAGACCAGCATCACATACTTGAGGATGTTGGGCAGGAACCTGGGCAACAGCATCATCAGGAGAGGAAACAGGAAACGCGACATGGCGGCACCCCAAAATGACAGGCTGGGGTAGGTGGCTTAAGGTTGTAGTCTACTGACCAATAGCTATTATACAGTCAACTGGCAGATCCTCAATCAAAGATTGTGGACCTAGACCGGAACCTTCGATCAGAGGTCAACTGCGTTTAGGTCAACCCGACCAAATCCTTCTTAACATCGAGGCTCTATGCTACCCAACCCTCCAGTGCTTCGCGCTCAACTAATCCCTTGTTCACCAAGATATTTCGTACAGTTAGAGGCGACACGTCGAAATAAGCAGCCGCCTCGCTGATGTCATCGTAACTAGGAACCCCGTCGCCCAAGTATTCCTTTAGGGCTTCTACAGGGCAAAGAAACTCTTGGGCAAATGCTCGCTGGAATTTCTGCCGATTGGTAGCAGATTGGGTTCCAGGCAATAGCCGATCCTGTGTAGATGCGGTTAGGTGGTCTGCCACCAACCGCATCAACGCAAAGCGACGAGAAGTTGGGTGATCGCTGCTCCACGATACCCTGAATGCTCCCGAGCCGCTGTTATCCCGAAATCCTGCCATAAGGGACCTCTGTCCGTTAGAAGCACTTTCAAAGAATTGCTGCCGCGTGATGCCAAACAGGTCGGATAGCTGTTCCCGGGAGACAGGGGCGCTCAATCCCCAAATTTCCCGTGCAGTGTCGGCGGCGATTTCTGCCCGCCTCCACGGTATAACTGAAGAATGGCGATATTGGGTAATCTGGTTGCGGATGTCCTCAAAACTTGGAACAGTAACGTCTACAACAGTTTTTTGAGATGACTCATAAATGTCGTCAAGCTTTGAGAGCGTTTCTTGTTTGCAGACCGCGGCCATCTCTTGTAGAGCGCTCGGCCCAAACGAGTTTTTCTGGTCAAGCAACGATTCGATAAGTTCCGCCGGCGCCTCATCCGGATCATATCCCATACACGCTTCCAAACTTCGCCTACCGGATAAGCCGGGGTCGTTTCTTTCTAGCAAGACGTCGTTCCACAGGGTTTCCAGGTCGGACTGGCGAATGTCGATACTTGCCAACCTGGCTATAGTCCCACTGATGAACCCTTCAATAGCCTTCTCAAAGTCCGATAAAGAAACAAAAGCATTAAAGTTGTTCAAATAGCGGACAGGTTCAAACTCTCGTCCTTCTGTGTCGCGGCAACTGACCAACATGGTGTTCCAGTCGCTGCTGAACTCCAGGTTGGGCCACACGAACCCTCTCCCGGCATTGCCCACCTTGTGGCTTTCACGCCAAGCAAATGATTCCGACTTGGGCTCCCACAACAGCCTCCACCAGTTGAAAGCAAACCACTCGGCCAGGCAATAGGCTGACAATCTAACGGAAGAGCGAACTGACTTAGCCAGCAGGTCTTCTACTCTTGTAGCGCACTTGCTATCAATGTTTATCGTCATTTCGGCGAAAGTCGCCTGTTCAGCAGAATCACCGGAGCCAATGGGCAACCAGTCATACGCAACGGCAAACGCCTTATCTGTTATTGGTTCCACTTTTTCAGAACCTCTAACCGGAAGTCGTCAGTTGATGGCATAGGATAACCGTGATAGGTTCCCTGCACCTGGTTTTCCAATTGAGCCTCAAATGGCCATCCATCTTCACGTACTGCCCAGATATTCTGGGGAAACTCACCGTGGATTTGTACGCTAATCAGCCCTTTTTTGACTCCCGCCTTTAGCAACCGCGACGCCTCTGTGACTGTTGTTACTCCCGCCTGGTCGCACAACGTCTTGTCAGGCACAGGTTGCACGGGTGGTGTAAGACCAAAATCCCCAGGGGTGCGTTTGTGGTAAGGACTACCGCTATACTTGACCCGTGAAACCAGTATCTTCAGATACTCTTGCTCTGGGTCTGATTGAATCCGCCGCTTTGGATTATATTGTCTTGCCATTGAATCGCTGAAGACAATGCTTGTCACTGAATCGTCTGCGGATTATAAGTGTCAGCATTTCGATATGTCCATTATACCGCTTATTGAGCTCAAGCGATTAGGTACGGAATTGCGGCTTCATCGTGTATAGGAGTTCATTTGCTTTATTCCCCTTACCCCACGTCCACAATAACGTTCCCGATGGCGCCGCCTTCGACGGCCAGGTGGGCGGCTACCGTTTGTTCCAGGGGGAAGTGGGGGCCGGTGAGGTGGGTGAGGGCGCCGGCTTCCAGCCAGGCGGTTATGTCGGCGATGGCGGCGTCCTTGGCCGGTTCGGGCATTTCGTACACCAGCACGTTGCGCACGACAGTATTGCTGCGACGGAACTGCAAGGGCACCGGCGGCTGCTGGATGGTACCCCACGAGTAGATGGCCACCACGGCGTTGGTCTTCAACACCTGGCCGGTTACGGGGAAGTTGCCCGCGAAGTCCACCTCAACGATGCGGTCCACGCCCTCGCCGCCGGTAAGGTCCATTATTCGGGCGGCAACGTCCTCGGTGCGGTAATTGATGATGTGGTCGGCCCCGGCGGCAACGGCGATTTCGGCTTTGTGGTCGGAACTGACGGTGCTGATGACCGTAGCGCCGGCCAGCCTGGCCTCCTGGACCGCGTAGTTGCCCACGGCGCCGGCCCCGCCGGGCACCAGGACCACCATGCCGTGCACCGGGCCGTCAGCGAACAGGCAGCGGTGGGCGGTCATAGCCGGCACCCCCAGGCAGGCTCCCTGCTCGAAGGTGATGGAGTCGGGCATCGGGACGGCGTGGCCGGAGGGCTGCACCGTGTACTCGGCCGCCGTGCCGAAGGGACGTCCAAACTGGGACTCGAACAGCCAGACCCGTTCGCCTATCCGTGAATCGGGCACGCCGTCGCCCACGCGGTCAATGACCCCGGAGCCGTCCTGGTGGGGGATGACCCGGGGGAAGGCCATGGGCGCGGTTGAACCAAGCCGGCGCTTCCAGTCCGACGGGTTCACGCCGGACGATACCACGCGGATACGTACCTCGCCTGGACCCGGCACAGGCTCGGGCATTTCGCCCACCTGCATAACTTCGGCGGGGCCGTTCTGTTCAAACCAGACTGCTTTCATGGTTGGCGCCTTCTCTTATAAATGTGCTTGGTTGTCTACCCCTAAGGGTCCACTGAACAAGCCGGCTTCATTCAGACGCTGGCACGCTCTATGCGCGGCAGTAGGGGCGATTCGCGAATCGCCCCTACTGCGGGTGGCCCTCACCCCATCCCGTACTTTCCACCACGGCGGACGTACCGCCCCCGTCAAGTAGGAAGGGACTTGCTCAAGATCTTCCCTAAAACATGCACCGCACCGACAGCTCCGCACACGTGTCTCTTATGAATTGCACCACGTCGGGGTGGAGGGGGATGCCCTCTTTGCGGCGGACGGCTTCCATTTCGGCCTCGGGCTGGCCGGCTACCAGGACGCGGTCGTGGCCCGGGGCCGGTTTGGTGCTCTTCATCATCTGGAGCCAGCCATCCATTTCGTCCTTGAAGTGGTCGGGGTCGTCAAAGCCGGCCACGTTGTAGGCGGCGACGTAGTGGCCGAAGTTGGGGCGGCCGGGGACGGCGCCGTAGCCGAAGCCGGTAAGCACCCCGGCCAGGATGTCCACCACGCAGGCCAGGCCGTAGCCCTTGTGGGAACCCAGTTCCCGGGTGGCGCCCACGGGCAGCAGGTGGTAGTTCTCCGGCACCGGGACCTCTTCCATGATGGGATTGCCGTCCTCGTCGGCAAGCCAGCCCGGTTCCAGGTCGGCGCCCAGGCGGCGGGCAATCTCGATTTTGTTCTGGGCCACGGAACTGGTGGCGGCGTCGAAGACGAAGGGCGGTTCGTTGCGGGCGGGGACCGCCACAGCGATGGGGTTGGTTCCCAGGCGGGGCTCCGCGCCGAAGGTGGGTACCATGCGGGGCGGGGCGCTGGTCATGCAGACGCCGATCATGTCGTGCTCCAGGGCCAGCATGGCGTGGTAGGAGGCCATGCCCAGGTGGCGGGAGTTGCCGATGGTAACCATGCCCACGCCAACCTCCCGGGCCTTCTGTATGGCGATGTCCATGGCCTTGGGGGTTACGATGGTGCCCAGACCCCGGTCGGAGTCGATGCTGGCCGTGGCGGCGGTCTCCCGGACTATGCTGATGTTGGGACGGGGGTTGATTTCGCCCCGCTGGTAGCCGCCCAGGTAGCTGCGAAGCATGTTGGAAACGCCGTGGCTGTCCACGCCCCGCAGGTCGGCCAGCACCAGCACGTCGGCGCCCAGTTCGGCGTCCTCCGGAGATACACCCACCTTCTCAAAAATGGAGGCGACGGTGCCCTTCAGGTCGTCGCCGGAAACGGAAATGGCTTCTTCCAGGTCTACGCGGAATCGTGGCAGCAAGGCTTTCCTCCTGATTGAAACATGGATGGCCTGATTGAAACATGGATGGACAGGATTAACAGGATAGGGCGGATTGAGGGCCAAGTAACGGCGGGCCCAAGCCAACTCTATCCTGTATATCCTGTTCATCCATGTAAATTCTATTGGCGGTTAAAGGAACGAGTTGGCCGCCTGCAGAAACTCGTCTGTCTGTTCCATCTGGGGCAGGTGGCCGCAGTTGTCGATGATTACCAGGTCGGAGCCGGGGATGGCCTGCTGGAACAGGTGGCCGCATTCCACCGGGGCCAGCTTGTCGTTGCGGCCCCAAACGATGCGGGTGGGGATGTTGACCCGGGCCAGCCGGTCCGCCAGGCTCATGTCGTGCATGTAGGGCTTCCAGCAGATGCGCACCGACATTTCCCGGTTGCGCTCCAGGACGGCCAACTGCTCCGGCGTGGGGGCCTGGCCGAAGACCTGGTCGTACTCCGGCGCCTGGGACGGGTCGTGGAACAGCAGGTCAATTACCTGGGCCGGGGTGATGATGAAGACGTCGGCAATCTCGCCCTCGTTGGGCCTGATGCCTACCGACCCCACCAGCATGAGCTTGCTGAAGACGGGACCGGCGGCGGCCACCATTTCGGATGCCAGCCAGCCGCCCATGGAGAAGCCCATGGCGCGGCAGCCCTGGATGCCCTGGCTCTCCACGAACCAGTTGTAGAAGCAGGCCATGTCGTGCATGGTCTCCATCCACTCGGGCCGCTCCGATTCGTCGAACCCGGGGTGGGAAGGCAGGTACACGGTGAAGCGTTCCGCCAGGGCGTCGAGGTAGCGGAGCCAGCCGCCGCTGCCGCCGGCGCCATGCAGCACCAGCAGCGGGTCGCCGGAGCCTCCCTTGCGCAGCTGCACCCTTGTGCCGCCAACCTCGACAAATTCCTCAGTGTAGTTTGCGGGCATGTTTACGTAGCCTCCCAGATTGCCTTATTGGTAGCACAATCCTACCCGCAGGCAGGGCGTGGGTCAAGGATGGGACGGGCTATGGGGCGTACCGGCGCTTTGGCAACCCTGGCCTTCCACGGGCCAAACTGCACAAAAGAAGTATGGACGTTCAGGGTAACTTCAGGGCCGGTCTGCTATAGTCTACAGTTGATTACATAAGGTTGGGGGAATACTCAGACTATGGCACTCAGTAAGAAGTCAGTTACCCAGGCGATGCTATTTATACTGCCCTTGTTGCTGCTGGTGGCGGCGGCCTGTACGACGCAGCCGGACGACACGGCGGGGCCCGATGTTCAGGCCACGGTGCAGGCGGAGGTTGCCAACCAGCTGGCGGCGGCGCCCACTGCAACGGCATGGCCGACCCATACGCCCTACCCGACGGCTACGGCCTACCCCACCGCAACGCCTTATCCGACCACCACGCCCGTGCCAACGGCCTCGCCCTATCCCACCGCGACGCCTTACCCGACGTACACGCCTTATCCCACGCCCACCCAGGCGGCCACGGCGACGCCCCAGCCGACGTACACGCCTTATCCCACGCCCACGCCGATGGTTGTGCTGACTCCGCTGGCGACTACCCAGCAGGCATTGCCCACGCCGACAGCTTCGGCCGCGACCACCCGCCCGGCTGTCGACTCATACTCCGAACTGGACCCGGGGCGGCGGGCGGACCAGATACTGCGGACCTCTGTCCTGGGGAGCGCCAACTGCGAGCCGGTTGCCGAACTGAGCATGGAGCTGAGCCGACAGCAGGACATTGCGATCCTGAAGGTTTACGACCTGCGGGTCTTTGTCAGCAACTCCACCAAGGTTGAGTGCGCCGGCACGGCCAGGTGGAGCCGGGGCGAGAACACTCCCATCTTCGTGTTCGTGGAGAACGACCGGGACGGAGGCAACTTCTATGGCTACCGGTTCCCGGACCGGGGGTACTAACTGGAAACTACCCTCAAGAGTCCCTTTCTCATTGACGGGAGAAGGTCGGAGGCTGGTGACGGAGCCGGTCACCCTGACCCTCTCCTGCCAGAGTGAAGGAACTCAGCGATCGTCCTTTGCGACCTAAGCAACCTCCGTATATGTCATCGTTATTGCGGTACCGACAGGAACACTATGCGTGGGGGTAGGGGCGATTCGCGAATCGCCCCCACCCCGGCCTTTCCCCGTCAATTTTGTACGGCAACAAAAGTCAGGGCCAGCAGCTTGAAGCTGCTGGCCCTCGCCTTGTCTGATCCGGGATGGACCGGGGGACGGGACTAGATGTAGTCAGCGTCCTCGTCCATCATGCCGACGTTGTCGGTGGCCTGGAAGATGGACTTGAGGATGCCGTCCTTGAGCTCAGCCAGCATATCGTCGCTGACTTCGCCGCCGGTGGCCAGAGCCTGCTTCTTGAAGCTCTCGAAGGCGTGCTCGTCGGTGCCGCCGTGAGGCATATCGAAGAAGTTGGCGTCGAAGACCGGCATTTCACCGGGGCCGAAGTAGCCCTTGCCTTCCAGGGTGTAGCCTTCGAGGTCGTGGGTGCCCTTGCCCAGTACCTGACCGGTCTCGGCATAGTGGTCCATGACGTTCTTCAGACCATACTTCTGGATGGGGCAGACCTTCATGCAGATGCCGCAGCCCAGGTAGCGGGCCATGACGGGGCGGCAGCGCTTGAAGTAGAGCTTGTTCTTCTCAATTCCCCGCCACCAGATCTTGTCGCGCATCAGGGCGCGG
>JAJEDS010000344.1 GCA_022821365.1 Dehalococcoidia bacterium
TCGATGATGACGCTGCCGTCGATGGCGAAGATAAGGCTGTAGACCAGGCTGGTAACCACCGGGAGCAGGGCATTGCGGGCGGCATGGCGGTCGCGGACCAGTTTTTCGGGGAGGCCCTTGGCCCTGGCGGCCATCACGTAGTCCTCGCGCACCGTTTCCAGCATGCTGTTGCGGGTGAGCAGCATGGTGCCGGCAAAGGAGATGAGGGTCAGGGTTACTATGGGCAGGATCATGTGGCGCAGAATGTCCAGGGCCAAGGAGCCGATGCCGGACAGGGACCAAATGAGCAGGGCTACTACCAGGGCCACTGCAATAAGAGGTCCTGCCCACTTGACCAGGCCAATGCGGCCGGTCTTCCTGAGCAGATAGAGAGCAAGGAAGGCAAAGACGGTAACAAGGAAGGCGGTCAGCAGCATCAGGCTAAAGACATGGTTGGCGGAAACCTCGGCGTGGCGCCACACCAGGGGGTCAAGGAACTTGCCCACGGGGAGCCAGCCCAGGCGGAAGGCGAATATCCAGATCATCATCAGGGCGAAGGCGGGGGTGAAGACTGTGAAGAGAGTGGCGCCGGAGATGGTAGCGGTGTATTCCAGAACGCCGCCGCGCCGCCAGGCGATGGCCTTGCCCAGCAGGAAGCCAATGTAGAAGGACATGACGGTGGCGGTGAGGAACAGGACGGCGGTACGGGGCACACGCTCCACCAGGACATCCATAACGGGGCGGGGGAAGTGGCCGAAGGAGACGCCGAAATTACCGGTGACTGTGTTCTTGAGGTGGATAAGGTACTGCTGCCAGAGGGGCCGGTCCAGGCCGAAGGAGGCCCGCATCTGCTCCTTTACCTCGGGGGGCATATCGGGGTCGAGAGCGTAGAAGGTGGCGTAGTCGCCGGGCTGGGCCTGCACCAGGAAGAAGGCAAAGGTAATTATCAGGAAAAGGGTGAGGACCATTTGTCCCGCGCGGCGGACCAGGTATCCGGTCATGTGGGGGCAAACTCCTGTTGGTGGAGGTGACAGAACTCTGATTCACGGCAATATAAGGCCGCCCAGTACATGCAATGAAGTCTAGCGCAAGTCCTCCAACGTGATCTGATGCGCGAATTGAACTGGGTCGCAGGCCAATTCTCCGACCCGCCGAATCATTGCCTTAGTAGCATTTTCCAGAAAACGACGTTCCTCATCTGTGAGATCCCTTTCCAGTCCATCTGATTTTCTTGCGTAGAGGGGGCCACCCCTGTTACTGGAAAGATTCCCAACCTGGTGAAGGATCTCAAAGTCAATTTGGGTTCCCTTGGCAGCACTTGCTCGGCCTCTGAACAAGTGATTTTCGATCATAGTCAAACAAAAATAGGACACACCTTCCAGTGACTCTTTGCCGCTCTTATAGCCCACATAACGGTTGTACATCTCGAGGAAATCGGGACTCTCAGTGTTAAAATTCACTTCAATGGGGGGCTGCGGATATTCAGTCTTTAGGACATCTAAAGAGATGCTCACCTTGGATATGCCTCCCTTGAATCTTCCACCTACGTTAATGATTCCAGGCTCGGTTTGAGGCGGGGAGCGATCAATTATCTGTGAGTCCTCTAATTCGAGCCGCCAGTGGCTATCCCGGCCAGACAATAAAGCGTCCATCTCCCAACAACGGATGAGAGGAGCTACCGCTTCCTTGGCTTGTTCCTCGGAGGCAAAATGGTCTTTGAGGAATATTGTGACTTTTCCTGAACCAACCTTAATCTGGCCGACCTCAGTTTCTTGGTCGAACTCCCTGGCTTCACTGTAGTCAACGCCAGGGTTCAGTGCAATCTTGTATGTCAAGGAAACGACACGGGGATCATTCAATTCGAAACTCTACAGTCAAGCGCAGTTCTTTAGTTTGCAGACCCCAAGACTATCCGAATTCTACTTGAAGGCTACCAGGGAGGGCATTCCGGCTACGTTTTGCAGGCCACCCAGGTTTTCGGTGTAGGGAAACTCTATGGTGTCGCTGCGGTAAGTCTCGACTATGGGCGTGGTGAACAGGGTTACGTAGGGCAGGTCGTCGGCCAGGAAAGCCTGCATGCGGAAGACCTGGTCCTGGGCGGACTGCAGGTCGGTCTCCGCCACCAGGTCGTCGGCAAGCTGGTCGAATTCGGAGTTGCTGTAACCTCCCGCGTTGTAACCTTCCAGGTCGGAATACCGGCTGTGGAAGAAGACCTCAAGGTAGTCGGGGTAGAGGCTCAGGCCCCACCCCAGAATCCACATATCAAAGTCCTGCTGGTTGAAGACCTTCTCCACGATCAGGTTGAAACCGGTGAGGTCGGCGCGCACGGGAATACCTACCTCGTTCAGCCACCGTTCAATCCAGATGGCAAAGGTCGAGCGGAGGGGATCATATCCGGGGCTGGGAGCCAGGACAGTGATTTCCGGCATGGGGTCGCCATTAGGCATTCGGAGCCCTTCGCCCTGCTGTTCCACGAAGCGGCCGTCTTCGCTGACTTTGGGTTCAACCTCCCAGGTGAAACCGGCTTCCTTCAACATTTCCACGGCCTGGGCCACACGCTCGGCGCGGGAGAGACCCTTGCCAATCTGGGGCACGTCGGGGTTGTACCAGGCGGCGTTGCCGGTGGGCACCATGGCGTACACGGGTATGGCAACACCCTGGAGGACGGTCTGAGTGAGAAACTCCTTGTCTATCAGGGTGGCGACCGCCTGCCGGAAGGCCTTGTTGTCCATGGGTTCACGGCGGAAGTTGAAGCCCAGGTAACGGACACCGTCGGAGGAGTTCTCAATGGTGGTGAGTCCTTCGGCGCCCTCCAATTGTTCCTGGAGGCCCTTGGAAAGGCCCAGGGGATTGAGCATAAAGTCGATATCGCCTTTCTTCAGAGCCAGCACAGTGGCATCCTGGCTACCGTAGACGGAATAGATGGAACTGCTGGCGTTGGGGCCCTCGGTGGTCTGGAGGGCCACTTCGCCGCCGGGTTCACCGAAGGCGGTGAATTCGTAGACGCCGGGCTTGGTTTCAACATAGGCGCCATTATCGTACTGGGTAGAAACGGAACCCCGGAAAAAGTACTCATCATTTCGGGTTTTTTCGGCAAAGGCGCCCTTTTCCCACTTATCGAAGCCATAGGGGCCGCCGGTGGGTTCCCCTTCGGGCAGGTGGGCATACAGGACCTTTTGCTGCTCGGGCAATTCGCCTGCCTGCTTCGCTTCCTCGACTACGGGCGCCCAGTAGGCGCTGGGAAAGATGGGCATGAAGGCAAGGCCGAACTGCCAGCGGGCCAGGCCGGGCTTCTTCTGGAAGTAAATCTTCAGGCGATAGGGGTCCAGGGCCTCGGCGTGGTGAAAGTACTCGGGGTCCACAATGCCGGGCCAGTTGCCAGTGAGCATGAGTTCACTGGCGGTGTTGGCGGTGAATGCGAAGTCCTCAGCGGTTACCTCGTTGCCGTCGCTCCACATTACGCCCTGCTTGATGGGCACTTCGGTAGTCCACAGGGTCTGCCCGTCAACCGTTTCTTCGGCCAGCTCGGTGGGAAAGTCGGAGGCAAGGGAGGGTACCCAGTCGAAGGTCTGGCTGGTGTAGGTATAGAGGGAAGGCTTGCTTCCGCTCAGCACGTAAAGGTTCCAAATGGTGCCATCCGGGCCCAGGTAGGCCCAGTAGTTAGTGGTGGTCAGGTCCTCGGAGATGCCAATCTTGTAGATGCGCTCCACATCGTCGACCATAGCGGCCACGGTGGGCTGCGGCGAAGGCGGGGGAGCCTGGGTGGGGGTTGGCTGCGCGGGTGAGGTTCCCGCCGCGGGCTGGGCCTGGGGTTGGCGCGGCAATTGGGCCTGAGGAGGATTGGGATTGGGGGTAGGGGTGGCCACCACCTCTACCATTACCTGCCGCTCCACTTCGACCGGTACCTCTCGCTCCACCTCCACGGTCACTTCCCTTTCCACTTCCACCGGAACTTCCCTGACTACTTCCACCTGCCTGGTGCAGGCCGGGAGAAGAGCAAGCAAGGTGACCAGCGCCAGGATGGTGCAAAAACGAGTGAGTCGTCGCATTTGAAATACCCCCAAGGACCGTAAGATGAGTGCGTCCAGCCAGGCGATTCGGCGGAATGTTCAGGGTGATGATGCGGTCCGGCGTTGAGTAACCGCACCAGCGGCGCCGTCCTTGTATCAGCCGGTCAATCAGTCAGTTCAAGGGCAGCAATCGCCAGTAAAGGGTTAATTGAGAGCGGGTATAGCAATCTTAACAATGGGGGTGAACATTGTCTAGCTAGGTGATTTGAACCGGGGAAATAACGCACAATATTTTCATGTGAATAAGAGGCGGGTAGTCAGGGCAATCGGGTCTCAATAACGCTGGCCACTCAATCAGGAAGTCAATGTCGGCATGAACTTGGCGAAGGGCCTGAAGTCCTTCGCCCAAAGCACGGTTGGGGGTCCGAAAGTTAGCTTGCAGGCAGGATTTTAGATTCTTCACTCCGTTCAGAACGACAGTCTCGGCGCTTCAGGATAGAGATCTCTTAAGACGCGATTGCCCTGGGCCGGTAGTGGGTGGGAACGCAGTGGAGCGGGGAAAGCGACTGCGGAGGCAGCCCAAAAATAATGGGCCGGTGGAGTTACCACCGGCCCTGGTTGCCTGAGTAGGTTGGAAGTTGGGGACTAGATGTAGTCCTCTTCCTCCATCATGCCCATGTTGTCGCGGCTCTGGGACAAACCACGGGCGACCTCGGCACGGAACTCCTCGATCATATCGTCGGTGATGTTTCCGCCGTTGGCCATGGCCTTTTCCTTGAACTGGGTGAAGGCCCATTCTTCGGTGTCGCCCTGGGGCATTTCGAAGAAACCGGCGTCGAAGACCGGCATTTCACCGGGGCCGAAGTAGCCCTTGCCTTCCAGCGTGTAGCCTTCGAGGTCGTGGGTGCCCTTGCCCAGTACCTGGCCGGTCTCGGCATAGTGCTCCATGACGTTCTGGAGACCATACTTCTGGATGGGGCAGACCTTCATGCAGATGCCGCAGCCCAGGTAGCGGGCCATGACGGGGCGGCAGCGCTTGAAGTAGAGCTTGTTCTTCTCAATTCCCCGCCACCAGATCTTGTCGCGCATCAGGGCGCGG
>JAJEDS010000015.1 GCA_022821365.1 Dehalococcoidia bacterium
GCTTTACCGGAAAAGTTGCACTCTGACCAGTCGCTGCAATTCCAGCCTTTCCCAGGGTTCCGGGGCGGGCGGCAGCCACGTGTCAGCCAGGATGCCGTGCTGGGCGATGGTCTCCAGGTTGGAGCTGGCGAAGGGGGCGTGGTCAACATAGCTGGCAGCGTCCATGAAGGCGTCCTCGTCGTCGGGGTTCTCGAAGACGAACAGAACCAGGGGTAGTTCTCCGCCGTGGTCCCGGCGGGCGTAGCCGCTCTGGAAGTAGCGGCGGTAGTTCTCCAGCCTGGCCCGCACCCGCCGGGGCGTGGTGGCGCGGCGCTCGTATTCCATGAAGCAGTGGCGGTAGCCCTCGGGCAGGTCCAGGGTGAAGGATATGTCGGGGTGGACCACGTAGCTCTTGTCGTCGTGCCAGTACCCCACGGCGGAGCGCGAGGTGGGCAGCAGGTCCAGGATTCCGTAATCCCGGGACTTGGCGCCTTCGGCGGTGAGAGTGGCGGCCAGGGTGGTCAGGGCGGCGTGGTGGTCGAGCTGGGAGGCCATGGCGCGCAGGGCGGTGCCGACGTAGGCCTGGGGGTTGTCGAGGCCGGGTTCGGCGGTCCAGCGGTCCAGAACCTGCCCCACGGACGCCCGGTCCCGGCGGGCCAGGTACGTCAGCCCCTCGTCAGTGAGCAGGTGGGATTCACCCTCGGCGCGGATGAGGCCTTGCTGAGTTAGGGACCGCAGCACCTGGTTGGCGCGGCGGCGCGTTACTCCGCCCATGAGCCCGGCCAGCTGGTCGGTGTTACAGAGGGGCCAGGCAGCCAGCAGGTCCAGGGCCTGCTTCTCGGCGCGGGTCAGCTTGACCGCCAGGGAGTTTTTCACCTGCTCCGTTGGCTGGGGCATCAGCGCCCGCAGGCCGCTGGGATACAGTTCCTCCGGGTCGGGCCTGGGCCGGTCGCCGGTGGCTTGCTTCGCCCGTCGGCCCAGCCAGCCCATGATGTCGTCAAGGGACACGTCGGGGTTGATGGTCTCGGGCAGGAAGGGTCTGTTGTCAGAACCGCATTGCTGCCAGACCTGGGCCTGGGCGTCTCCCGCCAGCAGTTCTCCTTCCGTTGCGACGAAGGTGCGGCGGTGCTCCATGGGGCTGCCCAGGGTGCGGAAGGCCCGGCGGGCGGCCTGGTCTGCGTGGGTCAATACCAGCGTCGCCGTGGGCCTCTGGCGGGTGCGCAGTTGCTCCAGGGTGCGCAGGCGGTAGCGGAGGTTGGCCGAGGAGAGCATGGGACCCTGGCGAACGATGCCCACGGAGCTGCCTGGGGACATGGTGATCAGCAGGTCGTAGGGGCCCTGGCGGTGGAGGTCTACCCTGACAGGCTGGCGCTCAGGGTCGGACTTGGCGATCATTGCGGCCACGTTATACAGCACGGCCACGGCGTCCAGGCGGTCGGTGAGGATGCGGAACCACTCCCGGGACACAGGGTACTCGCTGAGGAAGCGCTCTGTGCCGTGCTCGACGTTGGCGGCGGCCTCGATGCCCTGCACCGTGGGGAAGTGGCGGCGTCGGGGGTTCGTCCCCAGGGCGCCCAGGTGATGGGCAACGAAATCCACCAGGCCGCTGGCGGCCAGCTTCCCCAGCCGGCGGCGCAGGGTGGTGGCGGGAACCCTGCCGAAAGCCGAGAGTTCCTCGGCGGTCGCCAATGGCGCGGCGCACAGCAGCCGCAGGGTGTCCTCCAGGGGCTCGGCCAGGGGCTGTTTCCTGGCGGTGGCCCGGCGCCGGACCTGGCGGACGGCGGTCATGGCCCAGGTTGCCGCGTCGATAACGTCGGGGTCGTCGCCAACGGCCTGGATCACTGCCCTGGGCAGGGATTTCCCCAGGTGCCCCCGTTCCAGGAACCGCCAGAGAGTGTAACGCGACACCCCGAAGGTCTCGGCGGCCTTGGTTCTGCCGTGCCACAGGACGTAGGTGCGCACGTAGTCGCGGATGGCGTCGTCCAAGCCGTCCTCCGCCGTTTCATCTTCTGCCGGATTTGGTGTGCCGGTGCTGGTGATAGTCATTCGTGTTCCTCCTGGGATAGCGGCCCAACAGTCCATTTTCTAGGAGAAATTGCTTGCTCATAATGCCTCCCGAGGCATTACATTTCGGGCAGTTTTGTGGTATGAGGCGGGCGCTGGCAGGGCCTCATTGTGCCCTCCGAAACCTTGCCAGCGGCCCGGTCGGGGATGGCTCATCCCCTGGATTCACCCGACGGCGGGGAGCCGGGAGCGGGTTCGCTGCCCATGTCCGGCTGCTGTTCCATGTGGGCGCGAGCGATGATCCTGGCCAGGATGCGCAGCCCGTTCCGCATTCTCTCCTGCTGTTCCGGCGTGTAGGCTGGTGGCGGCTCGCCTGCCGATGCCCTGTGGTTGGGCGACTTCCCTCGTTGGCGGGTCTGTGGCCGGGGGGCCCCGGCGGTCGGCGCCGGCAGGGTCTGGTTGTTCTTCCTGGCTTGTCATATCTCCTGTTCGCGGCGGCGTCTTCCGGGCCGCCGTCCTCTACTGGTTGTACCGGCTGTGCCAATCCGCCGGTCTGGCAGGGCGTCAGGCGGCCTTCGGCGCCGCTCCGGTCGTGGAGCCGGTGGTGGCTGAGTTCGGTGTTGCGGTTGATCATTTCGCACCTCTTCGCATTCGGTTTGGGAATCTCTGGACGGCTTTCCCCACCAGGGAGTGTGAACAACTCCGGCCCCCCGCATAACCGCCCATGGGGCCGCACATTTGTGG
This sequence comes from Dehalococcoidia bacterium, assembly GCA_022821365.1. GTDB lineage: Bacteria > Chloroflexota > Dehalococcoidia > Lucifugimonadales > UBA3495 > Bin22. The sequence goes on from JAJEDS010000015.1 coordinate 2,728, forward strand.
GGGCCTACAGGCCCCTGCTTTGAAGACCTCTTGCGTGATGCCTTTGGGGTGTACATGGAATTGACATCAGTGGCATTCTTGTCAGTCCGGTATTTCGTAGCTGTTTTGTAGCTGAAATGGCACGAAATCGCCTTCCATCGGACCTCGGGAGTGAACACCTGGACTTGCGGGTATTTTCCGGTGGTCGGTGGCATCCCTCGTAGCTGGAAGTGGCATTTTTGCCACTGGCCCGAGGGCGCCGGAGTGGCATTTCCCCCGTTCAAAAGTTGCATTTTTGCCAGTCGGCGTTGACGCCGGCGCAAGGGACTGGTGTGTCCGGGTCAAGTCGTTTACCTCTTTCCGTGGTTTTGGCGGTCGGCCTCTTCGCCAACGCCGTCTCAGAGTGTGAACAATCCAATCCCCCCACATAACCTCCTGAAAGACCGTTCATCCGTGAACGCCCCTCCAGGGCCCGACGGAAACGGCATCCCCCGTGACGACATCGGGGTGTACAGGGATTTGGACTTGCGTACATTTTTGTACCCCCGCCCGTTTCAGGGCTGTTCCAAAGCTGAAATGGCCTGGAATCGGGGGAAACCGGCCCCCTACAGTAGGGGAACAGTGAACACTTGGACTTGCGGGCTGGTTCCGGTGGGGGTGTGCAAGTCGCCTAGCTGAAACGTACATTGTTGTACCCCGGCAAATCGGCGCCGGTGTGCAAAAGCCCAAGGTGAAACGTACATTTTTGTACCCACCAGAGGGACGGCGGGAACCGGGCGCAAGCTGCTGCCGGTGGGCCGCCGGGTTTGGCCGGGTCTTGAGTGTCAGGGTCAAGTCGTTCACCTTTCCCCTTGGTCTGGGCCGTCGGCGCCTTGGCCAACGCCGCCACCGGACAGTGTGAACCAACCGGACCCGCCGCATAACCTCCCGCAGGGACCCGCATTAGTGCGGGGGCGCGCAGGGCCTCACACCGGAGACGCCCTGGGGGACGTCGTCGGGGTGTACAGGGAATGGACGCCGATCGCAGAAGTGCAAGTCGGGCTAGTTCGTAGCTGATATCATGGGGAATAGGCCCCCTACCGGGGATTTCCGGTTAACACTTTTCGTAAGTCCCCGTTCCAAGGTCTGTGTGCAAGCGCCGTAGCTGAAACTTGCATTTTTGCAACTGGCCGGACCGGTCAATAGTTGCATCGGCCCCGTTGAAAAGTTGCATTTCTGCAACCGGGGCAAAGGCGGCGCCGGGGATGAACGTCAGGTAGCCGGGCATGGAGAAGAGCCGCAGGACCGACGACCAGCACCGCCTGCAGCTGATGGCGCTGCTGCACGAGCAGGTGCGGGAACAGGGGCAGTGCCAGGCGGCGGACCTGGAAGTGGACCACTGGATTCTGACAGCCAGCCCGGAGAGCGAAAGGCTGACCCGGTGGATGCGGGTGGCGCTGGAGGACACCCGGCGCAAGCTGACTAGGCAGGAACTGCTGCACCGCCTGTGGCGGGTGCTCAGCCTGGGGCA
>JAJEDS010000196.1 GCA_022821365.1 Dehalococcoidia bacterium
CCCCCAATTGTCCTGACCACGGACTTTGGCACTTCCGATGCCTATGTCGGGGTTATGAAGGGTGTAATACTTGGCATCAACCCTGGCGCCACCATTATAGATCTGACTCACGAAATTGGGCCCCAGAATATTCGCCACGGAGCCTTCATCCTGGGCGTGAACTATCCTTTTTTCCCGCCGGGTACGGTTCACGTGGCGGTAGTGGACCCGGGTGTGGGCACCGACCGTAAACCAATTCTTCTGGACACTCCCACAGCCACGTTTGTCGCACCCGATAATGGACTGCTCAGCGAAGTGTTGCGAGAGCACATGGGCGGCGACACCCTCAGCTTAGACCATCAAGGCATAGTTTCTCTGCCGGCTGATCTCGTTTGCCGGGAGCTTTCCGATCCACGCTACCAGAGGCATCCGGTCAGCAATACTTTTCATGGCCGCGATATCTTTGCGCCTGCGGCAGCTTACCTGTCGACAGGTGTAAAGCCTGAGGAGTTTGGTCCGGCTGTATCCGATGTGACCTATCGACCGCTTAAAGACCCGATTCAAATGGGCAACGCCACAATTGGTGAGGTAATCTGCACGGACCGCTTTGGTAACCTGATCACCAACATTCCGGGTAGCAGGTTGAGCCGATCCGGTTTGGAAAGAGGCTCAGTAGCCGTCGAAATTGGTACGCGTCGTGTAAATGGCCTGAGCCGGACCTTCCATGACCTGGCCCTGGACTCCGGCGGCCAGTCTGACGATCTTCCCCTCGTGGCGCTTGTTGGCAGCAACGGCTATCTGGAAGTTGCCGTAGCTGACGGCAATGCCGGGGAGTCCCTGGGATGCGGAGAAGGAGAAGTGGTACGTGTTTACATGGAATCTTGACGCGCTTTCACTCTATTGACATCCCTTACCCCCGTGCTACTATTGGAAAAATTTCGCCTGCCTATTTGGTAAGGCATATCCGACCAGCGTGAGGAAATATGGTACTTGATCTGGATATGTTGCTCTATCTGTACAGGACGATGACTACCATCCGGCATTTTGAGGAGCGGGGGATTCCCGAAACGGGTCAGAGGGGCATGTCCGGTTCGGTGCATTCGTCCGCGGGGCAGGAAGCGGTACCCACTGGCATTTGTGCCCACCTGACTAACGACGATTACATTGGCAGCACCCACCGGGGCCATGGCCACTGCATAGCCAAGGGTGTGGATCCCAAGCTGATGATGGCCGAGCTGTTCGGCCGGGCCACGGGTCCCAACAAGGGCAAGGGCGGCTCCATGCACATTGCCGATATGAGCAAGGGAATGCTGGGCACCAACGGTGTCGTTGCCGCTAGCGTGCCCCTGGCAGTCGGGGCGGGCCTTACATCCAAGCTGCAAAACCTGGGGCGGGTGGCCGTAGCTTTCTTTGGAGACGGCGGCGCCAACCAGGGTGTCCTACATGAGTGTATGAACCTGGCATCAGTCTGGAAGCTTCCCGTGATTTTTTGCTGCGAAAACAACGGTTATGCTGAGTCAACGCCCGTGGAATACGCCCTCTCCACCGCCCGAGTGGCAGACCGCGCCGCGGGATACGACATGCCCGGCATTCATGTCGACGGCATGGATGTGTTCGACGTATTTGAAGCCGCTGGCGAGGCGGTCCGGCGGGCCAGGGCGGGTGAAGGTCCTTCCCTGCTGGAGTGCCGAACCTACCGTTATTATGGCCACACCGTTTTTGACAACCCTCTTAGCTATCGTACCCAGGAAGAGCAGGACTATTGGCGGGGCCGCGACCCCCTGAAACTCTTCCGGGAACGGGTGGCCGACGGCGGGCTGGTCACCCTGGAGGAACTGGACCGGCTGGATGACGAAGCCCGAGAACTAATGGAAGAGGCCATCAGCTTCGCTGACGAAAGTCCCATGCCGGAGCCGCTGGAAATCTACGAAGACGTCTACGTGGACTACCCGGTTGACATGATGAGGCGGGGAATAAACCTGGAAGTCTAACCCTCTAAAGCCTATCAGCAAGTACACTGCAGGAAGGAAGAGCACCATGACTACAGCCATGACTCCCACAACTTCACGGGAGTTGCGTTACCGCGAGGCCATCAACGAGGCCATTCGGCAGGAAATGGAGCGGGACGAGACCGTCATTATTATGGGCGAGGAGATTGCCGGTGGCGCCGGCCGGGAACATCTGGGCATAGTTGACGCCTGGGGCGGACCCTTCCGCACCACCGTGGTACTGATTCAACAATTTGGCAACCAGCGCGTGTTGGACACGCCTCTCTCCGAGGCGGCCTTTGTGGGCACGGCTATTGGCGCAGCCTCCACCGGCATGCGGGCAGTAGCGGAGTTGATGTTTGTCGACTTCGTAGGGGTCTGCATGGACCAGTTGCTGAATAACGCGGCCAAGATGCGGTATATGTTCGGCGGCCAGGTCAAGGTCCCTTTCACCATGCTGACCCGCATCGGCGCCGGGTTTGGCAGCGCCGCCCAGCATTCTGAGTCCTTCTATTCCATCTTCAGCCATATTCCAGGCTTGAAGGGTGTAGTTCCCTCCGACCCCTACACCGCCAAGGGCCTGCTGATCGCCGCGATCAGGGATGATGACCCGGTGGTCTATTTCGAGCACAAAGGTCTTTATGGAGACACCGGTCCCGTTCCCGAAGAACCTTACGCTATTCCTTTGGGCAAGGCGCGTACCGTCCGGTCCGGCAGTGACATTACCCTCGTGGGGATCTCTCGAATGACCTGGGTCTGCACTGAGGCCGCCGAGGAACTTGCCAAGAACGGCGTTAACGCCGAGGTGGTGGACCTGCTAAGCGTTTCGCCCATTGACTACGACCTTATCATCGACTCGGTACGTCGCACCCACCGCCTGGTGGTTGTAGACGAGGACACCCCGGTGTGCAGCCTGGCGTCGGACATTTGCGCTCGCGTGGCGGAAGAGGCTTTTGATTACCTGGATGCCCCTCCCTCGCGGGTTACGGCGCCCCATACGCCGGTGCCATACAGCCGTCCGCTGGAGAACATCTACGTACCCAATGCCGCCCGGGTGGTGGGCACGGTGGAGAGGCTGGTAGGCAGGTAGGGTTGGGCGAGACCAAGTATGGGTGCCATTAGTTCCGAAAACGGGTAGGCAGGAACTGCGGAAGCTGTAAAGCCCTTCGCAAGTTCCTGCCTCTGCTTTCCTCTAAATCGATCCCTCTGTAAACTCCTC
>JAJEDS010000332.1 GCA_022821365.1 Dehalococcoidia bacterium
TCGGGAGGCAATCATGCTGGACTTGATCATTAAGGGTGGTACCGTAGTTATGCCTGAAGGCGTGGGCCTGATGGACGTGGGCGTTCAGGGCGAGCATATCGTGGCCGTGGCCGCTCCGGGCATCCTGGACGAGATGGGAGCAGGGGAAACCATAGAGGCCACCGGCATGATAGTCCTACCGGGGGGCATCGAACCCCACACCCACATCAACGTGCCGGTTCCCGACTACTGGGCCGGCGGCGACGCCGGCGTCTTCACCCAGCCCCCCGAAGCGGCCAGCCGGGCCGCCGCATTCGGTGGGGTAACCACCTACGTGGACTTCGCGGGAGCCCTCCCTCTCACGCCCGGCGCGATCCCGCCCGCAGACCCCATCATGAGCCAGATTGAAACCCGGCGCGACACCTTCCGGGGCCATTCCTACACCGACTACACCTTCCACTACATCCTGGCCGGCGCCATACCGCCCAGCACCATGGGCGAAATCGGGGAAGCCATCCAGTCGGGGGTCGCCAGCTTCAAGATCTTCACCACCTTCCACGCCCGGGTTCCCATGGGGCACCTGTGGGAGATATTCCAGGAGGTGGGCCGGCACGGCGGCATAATGGCCGTCCACGCCGAAGAGGACGACATAGTAACTTACATGGAGAACAAGCTGGAGCGGGAGGGCCGAGACCACGGGTCCAACCTGCACCTGGCCCACAACAACATTTCCGAGGATATATCCTTCCGCAAGGTGGTGCGCCTGGCCCAGAGCACCGAGACCGGCATCTACTTCGTCCATACCACCGCCAAGGAGGGCGTGGCCGCCATAGCCGAGGCCCGGGCCGCTCAGCTTCCGGTCTATGGCGAGGCCCTGCACAACTACCTGGAGTTCACCTGCGACGATTACCTGAAGCCCGAAGGCCTGGCAATTCATACCTACCCGGCCATCAAGTTCTCCGACGATCGGGACGCCCTGCAACAGGGGTTGGTGGACGGCCCCATCTGCACCACCGCCACCGATGAGTGGACCACCTACAAGAACATCAAGCTGGCCGGCGATACCATCCGCACTCTCTGCGGCGGCCATAACGGTATCGAGACCCGTATGCCCGTTACCTATACCAAGCTGGCGGCCACCGGTCGCATAGACCTGCAGCGGTTCGCCGCCATCACTTCCACCAACGCCGCCCAAATTCTCGGGATGTATCCGCAGAAGGGCGCCATTGCCGTGGGCAGCGACGCCGACATCGTTATCTTCGACCCCAATCTCAAGAAGACCATCACGGTGGACGAACTGCACGCCGAATCCGACTACTCCATCTGGGACGGCTTCGAGTGCGAGGGCTACCCGGTAATGACCATGCTGCGGGGCAAGGTGATTGTCCGCGACGGCCAGCTTCACGGCAGTCCTGCCGATGGCCGCTGGCTCTCCCGCAAAGTGGCCCCGCGGGTAGTCGCCCAGACGTCCGTTTAGTAGTCGAACAGCTGCAAACCCCGCTACAAGCAAGAGGAGCGACATTTATGACAACCCTGGTGCGAGAACCCGAAACCCGCGCCGGACAAGGACAGGACCAGGGGCGCTGCGACGGCTGCCCCCGGTGCCAGGACTCCGGCGCTCCCCTGTGCCCCCAGTACCACCAGGATTTCGGCGGCCTGCACCCCGTATGCAAGGTCTGCCGCCACTGCGTCCTGCGGGGGAAACACCAGGACGACGGGTCCGACCTCGATGACCTCAAGGGCCGGGGTCACCAGGGCATGGGCCCCATCAGCAACAACTGAGCCCACAGCGCAGGAAAATCATCCGGCTGCCGGCCACTGGGTAGTAGTTTCCGGTTGAGCGGTGGTCCCATTCTGAAACCGTCATACCGGCGAAAGCCGGTATCCAGGAGTCCTTGCACCCCATACGCTGGATTGGGCCCGGCCTTTCCGGATTCCGGCTCAAGACCGGAATGACGATTTGGGCAGAAGGCGACTCCGAGAATCTGAACAGTTACTATGTTTGACGTGTTCTTCCTCGCAAATGGTAGAATGCGAATGAATCGGTAGCATTGTTTCTTCAGGAGAGGACAGATGCTGGATGCCAACGTAGAGTTAATTGCGCATTTGATGCGGCGGGCCGGTTTCGGAGCCAGTCGCGAGGAACTGGAAGCCCGCGCCGCCAGGGGGTACCAGGCCACGGTGGAGGACCTGCTGAACCCTGGAGATGAGCGGCGGCTCAGCGATTACCTCATTCGCCGCTTCCACCCGGAGCTGTCGGGCATGATGGGCCCCCTGGCCCCGGGGGAGAACTGGCTTTACCGCATGGCCACCACCACCGCGCCCCTGCAGGAAAAGATGACCCTCTTCTGGCACGGCATTTTCGCCACGGGCTACAACAAGGTTATCCATGGCAAAGCCCTGTCCGACCAGACCAGGATGTTCCGCAAACACGCCATGGGAAACTTCCGTACCCTGCTGCTGGAACTGTCCCGCGACCCCGCCATGATCATCTGGCTGGACAACCAGGACAATCACAAGGGAGCCATCAACGAGAACTACGGGCGCGAACTGCTGGAACTCTTCTCCATGGGCGTGGGCAACTACACCGAGCAGGACATAAAGGAGTGCGCCCGGGCCTTTACGGGCTGGACCATCGCCAATCGGGAGTACATGGAACTGCGGTCGCAGCGGGACTCGGACTGGCCCTACGGCCGAATTTCCTGGCACTTCGAGTACCATCCTGAAGACCACGACGACGGGGAGAAGGAATTCCTGGGCGAGCGGGGCAACTTCAATGGCGAGGATATCGTCGACATTATCTGCCGCCAGCCGGCCACGGCCCGCTTCATCTCCCGCCACCTCTACAGCTTCTTTGTAGCCGATGAGCCGCCGGTGCCGGAGTGGCCCTACACGCCGCCCGCGGACGAAGAGGCGATAGAAGAGCTTTCCCAGGCCTACTTCGACGGCGACTACAACATCGGCGCCATGCTGCGGGTCCTCTTTAACTCGGACTTCTTTAAAGCCGAAGAGGCCCGTTACCGCAAGGTCAAGAGTCCGGTGGAACTGGTGGCCGGGGTGCTGCGCCTGACGAGAGAGTTCGACCGGCCCCGCTACGAAATCCTGGAGCGCTTCAGCCAGGCATCCTACATGGGGCAGATACTCAATAATCCGCCCAGCGTAGAGGGCTGGCACACCGGCACCGACTGGCTGAACAGCGGCACGCTGGTGGAGCGAATTAACTTTGCCAGCAAGCAGATCGGCGACGCCACCAAGCCGGGGATTCGCGGCATGGTGGACCGCATCTGCGCCGAATTAAGCGACACGACATCGCCGGAGCGCCTGGTGGACGCCTGCCTGGAAGAGGTGGGAGCGCTGGGGGTGGACGAAGATACCCGGCGGGTGCTGGTGGACTTCTCGTCCAGGGGCGGCGACAACACCGACCGCCAGCACATCGCAGACGTGCTGCAGATGGTGGCGGCAACTCAGGAGTTTCAGCGGGCTTAAGTCCTTGCCAAGGCGGAAAGGTGGAATTCAGATGACCACGCAAAGCAAGAAACCTAGACAAACTGTAGCCCAAACCGAACCGGGACTGACCCGGCCGGAGCCCTATGGTCCCATTGTGCTCAAGCTGGTCCCCGCCCTGGAGTTGACCGACGAGCAGTTGTTGGAAATCTGCTCGCTAAACGATGACATACGCATCGAGCGCAATTCCCAGGGAGAATTGGAACTTATGCCACCCACCGGCGACGATACCAGCAATCAGAACTTTAGCATCATCACTGATTTGGGAATTTGGGTCAGGGCGAATGGTACTGGGGTGGGTTTTGAATCGAACGCTGGATTCACTCTGCCCAATGGTGCAATGCGCTCTCCAGATGCTGCGTGGATATCAAAAGACCGCTGGGAAGCCTTGCCTGGTGCTGAAAGGCGGAGATTCGCTCAAATCTGCCCCGATTTTGTAATCGAGTTGCGTTCCGAGTCAGACCGACTGAGAACTGTCCAAGCCAAGATGGAAGAATACATTGCCAACGGCGCGCGGCTGGGTTGGCTGATTGATCCGGTGGACCCCCTGCATATAGTGTACATCTACCGCCCGGGCGCCCCGGTGGAAGTCTTGGAGGCCCCTGATTCTCTATCCGGCGACCCGGAGTTGCCCGGCTTTGTGCTGGATTTGAAACCGGTTTGGGAGTCGGCCTGGTGACCGGTACCGCCCAATAAACTTGAACCGAGGCGCAGCTATGACAACAACCGCGCAGCAAACCGATTTCCTCGTTTACGACCGTACCCTGGGCATGACCGTCATGGAGGGCAAGGGCTTCTACTACCCGGTAGATACCGTTGCCGGCTTTGAGGACCGGCTCTACGTGATCAGCCGCAGCAAGGAGGAAACGGTGCGGGGCATCCGGGTCACAATGTGCGACCTGGACAGCGGGTACTACGGCAACTTTGGCAGCTACGGCTTCGACGGCGGTCAATTCGTCTGGCCGGCCTGTGGGGCGGTGGACGGCCAGGGCCGTTTCTTCATCAGCGACGAGCGGTTGAACCGGATCACCGCCTACGACCAGGGGGGCACCTACCTGTTCCACTGGGGCGCCGCGGGTTCCGGCGAAGGCGAGCTTGACACACCATCCGGGCTGGCTGTCGACAGCACCGACCACATCTACGTGGCGGACACCTACAATAACCGGGTCCAGAAGTTCACCTCCGCTGGTGAGTTTATCCGGGTAATTGGCAACGAAGGGCTCGGGGCTGTGAGCATGCCCTGGGGCCTGGCCGTTGACAGTGAAGACAATCTCTACGTGGCCGACTTCGGCAACGACTGCGTCAGGAAGTACTCGGGCGACGGCCGGTTCCTGGCAGCCTTTGGGGAATCGGGCCGCGGGGATGGCCAGTTCACCCGCCCCGCCTCGTTGGCGGTGGACAGGGATGGCTACATCTACATAGCCGACTGGGGCAACGAGCGGGTGCAGGTGCTGGACGCCAATGGCAACTTCGTAACCAAACTCCGGGGAGAAGGGACCATATCGGAATGGGCCGCCAACTTCCTCAACATCAACCGGGAGGAAGCCGCCGCCCGCGCCACCGCCAACCTGGAAATGGACATTGACTACGTGATTGACGATCCCCATGAGGAATCGTCTCACATTGAGAAATACTTCTGGTGTCCGGCCTCCGTCAGGCTGGACAGCCGGGGCTACCTGTACGTTACGGAGACAAACAGGCACCGCATCCAGGTTTACCGCAGGGGCGGATAGGCCGGTCGCCCACAGGGTCGGGCAGGTCGGCGAATTACGATTGAAGGAGCAGGACCATGGTATCAACCAGCAAGGAACGCAACCTGGTGGTCATCGAACTGGTTGGGGGCAACGACGGGTTGAATACCGTGGTCCCCTACGGCAACGGCCTCTATTACGACAACCGCCCGGGCATTGGCATTCCACAGCAGGAAGTCTTGCCCATTGACGACACCCTGGGTTTCAACCCCAGCATGCGGGAGATGAAGGCCCTGTGGGACCGGGGCGAGTTAGCCGTCATCAAGGGTATCGGCTACCCGCAGCCCAACCGTTCCCACTTCCGGTCCCGGGACATCTGGTACACCGCCGAGCCGGAAACCATCGGCAGCCAGGGCTGGTTGGGGGCCGCCATACGCGACCTGGACCCCCGGGGTGAGAACGTCCTTACCGGCGTCAACTTCGGCCGGGGACTGCCCCGGGCCTTCGTCTGCAGGGGCGCGCCCGTGGCCTCGGTGGGCAACCTGGAAACCTATGGTCTGCTGCCCGACATAGATGACGAGAACGTGCGGCTGCACGCCCTCGACGCGCTGGGCCGGATGTACGGCCCCGAGGGGGGCCGGGACGTCGTGGCCCAGGCCCTCAGCGAGAACGGAGCCCAGGCGTTGATGGGCGCCGATATCCTGCGGACTGCCCCGGAACTCTACTCCTCTACCGTGGAATATGGCGATACTCCCATCGCCACCAGCCTCAAGGGCGCGGCCCAGGTGATGAGCGCGGGTCTCGGCGCCCGCATCCTCTATGCCCAGCATGGCAATTTCGACACCCACAGCAACGAACTGCAGACCCACGCCAAGCTGTGGCAGGACTTCTCTGCTGCCATTTCCGACTTCACAGACGACCTGAAGGAGCAGGGGTTGTGGCAGGATACCCTGATATTCGTCTGGTCCGAGTTCGGTCGGCGGGTCCGGGACAACGGCACGGGCTGCGATCACGGTTCCGGCGGCGCGGCCTTCGTCCTGGGCGGTTCGGTACAGGGCGGGCAGTACGGCCAGTACCCGTCCCTGCGTGAGGCGGACCTCTCCGAGGGAGACCTGGCCTACACGACGGACTTCCGCTCCACCTATGCCACTATCCTTGACCGGTGGCTGGGGCTGGACCCGGACCCCATTGTCCACGGCCAGTTTGAGCAGTTCGGGTTCGTGGCCCAGTAGGGTTTCGCCGTTCGAAAAGGGGACAACCGACATTGCCCCATCCCACGGGCGGGGTTATAAACTCGCCCCCTACCGCTGCTGCCGCAGCCTGGGGTCCAGGGCATCCCGTATCCAGTCGCCTATCAGGTTGAAGGCCATCACCGTCAGCAGCAGGGCCAGGCCGGGCATGGTGCTGACCCACCAGGCAGTCTTCAGGAAGTCGCGGCCGTCGGCTACCATGGAACCCCAGGCCGGGGTGGGAGGCGCCACCCCGGCGCCCAGGAAGCTCAAGATGGACTCCAGCAGGATGACCACGCTCACCTGCAGCGTCCCCACCACGATGACCGTGTTCATCACCCCCGGCAGCAGGTGCACCAGCAGGATGCGCCGGGTGGACGCCCCCGCCACCCGGGCCAGGGCCACGTAGTCCATGGTCTTCAGCCCCAGCACCTCGCCCCGCACCTGCCGCGCAAAGCGCACCCAGATGAACAGGGACAGCACCAGGGCTATCATGTGGATCTCCTTCATGGGCAGCCACGGGATGCTGAAGTTGCCCACCACCACCGCCAGCACCAATGCCACCATCACCAGGGGCAGGGCCAGGAAGATGTCCACCATCCGCATGATGACCTCGTCGGCCCACCCGCCGTAGTAGCCGGAGATGAGCCCCAGGGCCGTGCCGATGGAACCGCCCACCAGGATGGTAACGGCCGCCACGATCAGGGACACCCGCGCGCCCCAGATGATGCGGCTCAGCAGGTCCCGTCCCTGGTCGTCGGCGCCCAGGATGAACTCCGTGCTGCCGGCCGGCCGGATCACCTCCATCACCTGGTCCCCGGGCGCGATCTGCTCCCGGGTCAGGGTCTCCCCTTCCAGCCCGACGACTTTGCCCGACACGGCCAGGTTGGAAGCCCGGTTCACCGATATCTGGGTGTTCTCATCGTCGGGGAAGCCGTCCACCACCAGCCGCTCCACCGTCTGCGCGCTTACCCAGGCCGGAGGGGTATTCTTGTCGTCCAGGTCTCCCCGCCGCGGGTCGTAGGGCGCCATCCACTGGGCCAGTATCGCCGTAATCACCAGCGCTCCCAGGATGACCAGGGAGAAGATCAGGGTGAAGCGGCGGCCCAGCCACTGCAGGGACAGGCTCGCCCCGGCGGACAGCGACCGTCCCACTTCCAGTTGACGGGTTTCAGCAACGCCGGCCATAACTCACCGCCCCTCTAGGAGTACCTGATGCGCGGGTCGATGTAGGCGTAGAGGATGTCCACCAGGAAGTTGATGATCAGGTACATCCCGGAGAAGACCATCACTATCCCTTGCAGGGTGGGGTAGTCGGACCGGATCAGGGCCGTGTAGGCCAGCAGGCCCAGCCCAGGCCACTGGAAGACCGTCTCGGCCACGATGGACCCGGTGATGAGCAGCCCCAGCGTTACGCCCATGAAGGTGAGCGGGGGGATGAGGGCGTTGCGCAGGGCGTGTTTCCACACCACCACCGGCGGGGAGACGCCCTTGGCCCGAGCCAGCTTGATGTACTCCGAGTCCAGGACTTCCAACATGGCGGACCGGATCAGCCGCATGTTGGCGGCCACGAAGAACCACCCCAGGGTGATGGCGGGCAGGATGAAGCTGTTCCAGTCCTGCCGTCCCGAGGGGGGCACCCATTCGAACCGCAGGGCGAACAGGAAAATCAGCATGATCCCCAGCCAGAAGGGCGGCATGGACTGACCCAGCAGGGCTACCAGCTTGCCCATGTTGTCCCAGATGCTGTTCCGCTTCAGCGACGACAGAATCCCCAGGGGTACCCCGATGATGATGGAGAATATGAAGGCCGCCAGCCCCAGCTGCAGGGTGGCGGGCAGCCGCTCCAGGATCAGCTCGGACACGGTGCGCGGGTCGCTGATGGCGTTGCCAAAGTCCAGGCGGAAGGCGTTGATCAGGAATATGCCGTACTGGGACTCCCAGGGCGGCCAGGACAGGAACCAGGGCTTGTCCAGCCCCAGCTTGGCCCCGACCTCTTCCCACTGTCCCGGGTCGGCATAGTCGTCCAGCATCAGGGAGCGGGGGTCGCCTGATCCCCGGGCCAGCAAAAACACCAGCAGGGAAATGACCAGCAGGGTAAACAGGGACGCCACCAGCCGCCGCAAGAGGAACCTGTACATTCCCACCCGCCGAGTCCGGCCCGCCATGGGAACCGGACATCCTTTGAATTAGCAGGACTCTATTCCTATCGAAATGTGCTGTCAAGGAAGGGATTCGAGCGAATAAGACTACGAAAAACCCAAGTTTAGAGCATGGTTCTTTGTCATAGACTGGCAAAGAATTACCGAATTGTTCACCGGATATGGGAAGGGTTCAGGGCAATTGCTTAAGGGTCTATTTTTTGTTTATCCACGGGTGGGCGCGAATGTTCACTAACGGGACTTTTTTGATAATCGTTCCATTTGGTTCCATTTTGGCCCATTTGGGAGATTTATCCACGAAGGGCACGAAGGGGCACGAAGGGGCACGAAGTTGGGATTTTTAAATAATCGTTCCATTTGGTTCCATTTTGGCCCACACCCCAGGGCAGACACATAGGTCTGCCCCTACGTTTGTTGTTGACCCCAAGGCAGGGCGGCCACAAGGGCCGCCCTTACGAAGGGTGGAGTTTTGGTGTTGTCATGGTTTTATGGTGAAGGGGGTTTATGCGGGTTGGCAAGGGGGGCAGAGGGTATTTCCCAGGGCCTTCGCAGTTTGAGGATTTCACATCAATCAATTATTCGTTCGGTTTCGAGGTTCCAGCCTGCGAGGGAACGACGAGGTTGGACGTTCGGAGAGTCCGAACTTCAATTTGGCGACAGCCCCGAAACTGAAACGTGACATCCCTGTCCCGGAATCGGGTTAGCTTGACTTTGGTATTGGGCAGGGAGATACTGAACAGGTTTTACCATCTGTCCAGCTTAGACAGGGGTGCATTCCTGCGAAACTTGAAAGCACATCCACGATAAACGTAATTAAACGTCGAAAAACGCAACGACACCCACGCCAAAGGAGATAACCTTGGAACTTACCGCTGCCATTGAATTTGACATTCGCGACGTGAACGACCAGGCCGCCGCCTTCCGCGACAGCTTCGAGCAGGTGGACGTGGCGGAGGAGGCCGGTTTCCACAGCATCTGGCTGGCGGAGCGCCACTTCCAACCCCAGCGCTCGGTGCTGTCATCGCCCATAACGGTGGCTGCCGCCATTGCCGACCGCACGGAACGGGTGCGGGTGGGCATCGCCGTGCAGGTCCTACCCCTCAACCATCCCATCCGCATCGCCGAGGAAGCCGCCACCGTGGACCAGATAAGCCAGGGCAGGTTCAACTTCGGCATCGGCCGCAGCGGTCTCACCATATCATACAGCGGCTACAACATCCCCTATTCCGAGAGCCGGGGCCGTTTCTGGGAGGCGCTGGAAGTAATACTCAAGGCCTGGACCACCGACCAGTTCAGCTACGAGGGCGAGTTCTACAACTTTCACAATGTCCGCCTGATGCCCAAGCCCGTCCAGAAGCCCCATCCGCCCCTGCGCATGGCCTGCGCCAGCCTGGAGAGTTTTGCCCGGGCGGGCAGCATGGGGATTCCCATTTTCGTGAACGTGGGATTCGGGACCTTTGAGGACCTGAAGGCCCGCATCGACCACTTTTCCGAGGCCTGGCGACAGGCGGGAATCGCCGGTGACCCCGACGTAGGCATCCGGGTGCCGGTCTACACGGCCCCCGATCCGGAACGGGCGCGCGAGGAACCCAGGGAAAGTATGCTGGCCTTCTACCAGCGCCAGTCGAACCTGATGATTTCCCGGCTGGGCGACGAGGGCGTAACCGATCCGGAGGGCATGCGCCGCCGGGCCGAGGCCCTGGCCCAGCTCAGCTACGACGAGGTGCTGGAGTCCCGGGTGGTCTTCGGCACGCCGGACGAGGTGGTGGACCAGTTCCGGCATCTACAGGAGGAACTGGGAGTGAGCATGGTGGTGGCCGACGTGAATGCCGGCGGTCGGGTGCCGCCCGAGCAGGTGCTAGAGTCGATGAGGCTGCTGGGCAGGGAGGTTGCTCCCGCCCTGGAGTAGAACGGCATTGTTCTATCCACGACGGACAGGAAGGACACGAAGGAGGTACCCTGATGACCATAGGCTGGCCCAGGCTAAGCTTCACCGGAATATTCATTCTGCTGGCAGGACTGCTCATCGCCTGCGGGGCGGCAGCGCCGGAGGAACCGGCGGCTCCCGCGCCCGCTGCCGCGCCTGCCGCGTCATCATCGTCGGCCGCGCCGGTGGCAGAGGCCCCGGCAGCCTCGGGCGCCGCTGCTTCACAACCCGCCGCTTCCGCATCGTCGGCATCGTCTGCCGCGCCGGCCAGCAGCCCGTCGCAGCCGGCTTCCGGGTCTTCGGCGCCGGCAGCGGCCAGCAGTGCCCCGGCGGCCACGCCCGTGCCCGCCCCGGCGGCTTCGGATGCCCCGGCCGAGGCGATGATGGCCCACGGCACCCTGAACGTGGGGATGACGGATATTGGCCCCTTCGTGGGGATTTTGCAGAACATGCCCTTCCTGAACGCCAGGTTTGAGTATTTCATCACCCACGAACCCATGTGGGCCACTTCGCCCACGGGAGAGCGGCTGCCCCGCCTGGTCAAGAACTGGGAAGCCAGCCCGAATGCCGATACCTTCACCTTCTACCTGGAAGATACGGCCCAGTTCCACGACGGATACGGGGCCTTCAACGCCGACGACTTTATTTTCACCGTGGAGAGCGTGATTGAAGAGGGTTCGGTGCATACATCGGCCGGTGGCATGCGCCGGCTGTTCGGCTGCGACGGCTGCGAGATTACCAAGATTGACGAGCATACGGTGCAGCTGTCCCGTCCCAAGCCCACCTTTGAGGTTACCTGGTACAGCCAGTCGCCCAGCACGTCAATGGCCTTCCACAGCAAGGCCCACTTCGACCAGGTGGGGCCCGACCAGGCCAACCTGGACTCCATCGGCACGGGCCCCTGGCAGCTGTTGGAAGTGAAGACCGACGAGTTCCGCCGGATGGCCGCCGTGTCGGACCACTGGCGCCGTCCCCCGGACTGGGAAGAGATGATCTGGTGGGAGATAGCGGAAGACGCCACCCGGGTGGCTAACTTCCAGGTGGGCAAGCTGGACACGGGTTCCTTCAGCGCCGAGTCCATCCAGGCCATCAAGCAGGAGAACCTGCCTGGCGTGAAGTTCATGCGCTTCCCCGGCGGCGCATACCAGTTCCTGAACGTTCACGGCCAGCAGTACTACCCGGACCACCCCTTCCACCAGCCGGCGGCCGACGGGACATCGCCCAAGGTGCCCCTGGGCCCCACCGCCGCCTATAGCGCGCCGGGCCAGTGCGGGGCCGACGCGCCATGGGTGGCCTGCGACCGGGACGTTAACTCGGCGGAATGGGACCAGGCCCGCAAGGTGCGGCAGGCCATGAGCATGGCCATCGACCGGGTAAAGCTGGTCAACAACCTGGCCTTCGGCGAGGGCCGCCCCTTCTACCACCAGGGCTGGAGCGGCCACGACGAACGCATCAAGCAGTTCGGGCTGGACCAGTTGACCTACGAGTATGACTCCGAGATGGCGAAGCAGTTGCTGGCCGAGGCCGGCTACCCCAATGGTTTCTCGATAAACATGTACCTGTACCCGCGCCCCCAGGCTGGCAACATCGAGGCGGCCAAGGCCGTGGCCACCATGTGGGAGGACGTGGGCATAACCACCGTGCAGAGTACCAGCCCCTACTCCGGTTTCCGGCCGGGCACCGTGGACCGCACCGCCCTGGGCGTCAGCGGGCACAACGGCGGCCCCAGCGTGGAGCCGGTGCTGGGTTACTTCCGGGTGTACAGCCCCAAGGGTTCCTTCAACTTCGGCTTCGAGCACCCGGACCTGGAGGCCCTGTTCGAGGAGGCATCGGAGCTGACCAACGAGGAGGAACGGTGGGCCAAGGCCGCGGAAATGGCCCGGTGGATGTTCGAGAACGTGGCCCAGATAGTGCTGTACGAGGAGAACTCCGTGTGGCCCGTGGGCCCCAACATTGATGAGTGGGAAGTTATGGCCGGCAACGTAAGCTGGCTGAGCAACTGGGAGGACGTGCCGCACCGCAAGTAGGCGCGATGTCTCCGCCACCTGGACACAGCGGCCCGGCGTCGGGAAAGTCGCCGGGCCGCTTCTTTTTTCTTATCCATTCACAGTTGATTCGCTTAGAAATGCCGGCCCGCATGCCTTTCCCGTCGCCGGATTTGCTAACCCAAAGCCAAGGTGGGAAGTACATTTTTCTCTAACCCAGCAACTCTTGGCGGCTTGGTCTGCCAGCGTAGGGGCGATTCGCGAATCGCCCCTACGCTGCTGGTGAAGGTCCGGCGCCACTTTACCAAATGCGCATTTCAGCTTGGCTTTAGTTTAGAATGGGGGCACAGACATAAAGCGGCCATTGAGGTATAGATTCCATGAAGAAGAGCGAAACGCGGATTCTTACGACCCACACGGGCAGCCTGCCCCGTCCCGAGGGGCTGGTGGATATGCTGGCGCAGGTGGCCCAGGGCGAACCGGTGGACGAGGCAGCCCTGGATGCGGCCGCAACCGAGGCCACCCGGGGCGTTGTGGCTTCGCAACTGGCCGCCGGGGTGGATGTAATCAACAACGGGGAGCAGCCCCGGGTCAGCTTTTCCACCTACGTGGTGCAGCGAATGTCGGGGTTTGGCGGTTCCTGGCGGCGGCGCGGGCACCGGGACCAGAACGAATACCCGGGCGTGGTGCGGCCCCGCAGGATTCAACTGACCCAGGGCATCCCCGCCTGCATAGGGCCGGTATCTTACGAGAGGCTGGACCTGGTGGAAGCGGAGTGCCGCCAGTTTCTGGATGCCGTCAACGCCGCCGGTGAGCAGCATGAGGACCTGTTCATGACTGCCGCGTCGCCTGGAATCGTCGCCCTTACGCTAGGCAACCAGTATTACGACAGCCACGAGGAGTACGTCTTCGCCCTAGCCGAGGAGCTTCGTAAAGAGTACGAGATTATCGTAGGCAACGGCCTGACCCTGCAGTTGGACTGTCCGGACCTGGCCATGGAGCGGCATGTTTCCTACCAGGACGAGACCCTGTCGGCCTTCCAGGATGTGGTGGCCCTGCACATTCGGGCCATCAACCAGGCCCTGCGGAACATTCCCCGCGACCAGGTGCGGCTGCACGTGTGCTGGGGCAACAGCGAGGGCCCCCACATCTACGACGTGCCCCTGGAGGAAATTGTCGACATTCTCTACGAGGCCAACGTGGGGGCGCTGGTGATGGAGATGGCCAACCCGCGCCACGGCCACGAGCACCGGGTGTACCGCGACCGCCCCCTGCCCGACGGGATGCTGCTGGTGTCGGGCGTTATTGATACCAAGACCAATTACGTGGAACACCCCCGCCTGGTGGCCGACCGGCTGATACAGGCTTCGGCCGCGGTGGGCGGCGACCCCACCCGCCTGCTGGCGGGCACCGACTGCGGCTTTGATACGTCCGCAGGCTCCAACCGGGTGGTGCCGGAGGTGGTGTGGCTGAAGCTGCGGGCCATGCGGGAAGGGGCGGAAATTGCCAGCCGAGAGCTTTTCTAGGAATGGGACTTTCTTTCTCTGGGCGATCGCATTCTGATTAGAATGTCCGGTTCGCCTGCTTCTACTCAGCGCATTTCTTACCACAGAGGCACAGAGAACACGCAGTAGCACGGAGAATATCTGAGATCCTGTGCGTATTCTGTGCCGCTGTGGTTAAAGGAATCTCAAAACGCCATTGCCTGTGCTTTTTGCCGCCGCCCTGTTCCCCGGCCGGACAATTATGGTACCCTGAATCATCTGGAATATTTCGCCGACCGGTTTGGGCGTGTAGGCATGAGCAGCCAGAGTTCTTCCGCAACTCCTCCGGGGCCGCCTTTGCCCGGTATGTTTGCCAGGTACAAGGACCTGGTGGAAGAGGGACTGGCCGGCATGGTGCCATTCCCCGGCCTGGCGGACCTGAACATACCAATGCAGTACCACCTGGGTTGGACCGACAGGGACGGCAACCGAGCGGCCACGCCCGCGTCCCAGGGGAAGGCCCTGCGTCCCACCCTGTGCATGTTCGCCTGCGAGGCACTGGGAGGCGACCTGGGCCAAGCGGTCTCCGCCGCCGCCGCCATTGAGTTAATCCACAACTTTTCCCTGATTCACGACGACATCCAGGACCAGGATGCGGAGCGCCGCCACCAACCTACGGTCTGGTCCATCTGGGGCCAGCCGAAGGCGCTGGTGGCCGGAGACTCCATGCAGTGCCTGGGCGACTTGTCGGTGCTGCGGGGCGCGCAGCTTGGAGTCTCCCCCGCAACTGCCGTCCGCGTCTCCCGTATCCTGACCGAGGGTTACCTGGAGATGATTGAGGGCCAGTGCCTGGACCTGGGGTTCGAGGCCCGCACCACCATCACCACCGACGAGTATCTCCACATGATTGCCTGCAAGACGGGGGCGCTGATCCGCTGCTCGGTGGAGATCGGGGCGGCGCTGGCCAATGACGATCCGGAGGTTACCTCGGCCTTTGCCAGCTTCGGCAACTACCTGGGTCGGGCCTTCCAGATACGCGACGATTACCTGGGCGTGTGGGGCGATGAGGTTGCAACCGGCAAGTCCACCGAAAGCGATATCCGCCGCCGGAAGAAGTCCTTCCCCGCCGTCTTTGCCCTGGACCGGGCCAGCGGCGGCGCGCGCCAGGACCTGCACCGCATCTATGCCCAGGAGGAACTGTCCGATTCGGACGTGGAGCGGGTGATGACCATAATGGACGAACTGGGCGCTCCCCAGTACGCCAACCGCCTGACGTCGGAAAGCGCCGAACAGGCCACCCTGGCCCTGGCTGCCGTAGATTTGCCCGGCTGGGTACGGGACGAAGTTGACCAGTTGGTGGACTTCCTGGCGCGACGGGAGTTTTAGAGAAGCTGGGAAGAAGTCTCTTTCCCTGTCAAGTGAGAAGGTCAGATGGGGTTGGGGCCACCCGTCCCATTTCGTCGTTCCCGCGAAGGCGGGAACCTCGACCGGGAGCATAAGCCTTATTCCGTGAAGCCCAATCAATGTCATGGCTGCCCAATCAACCACCACACCTTCAACCTGGACCATCGAGGCCGCCCGCCGGTATTGCGAGCGGCTGGCCCGGTCTCACTATGAGAACTTCACCGTCGGTTCCTGGCTGGTACCGAGGGACAAGCTGCGGCATATCTATGCCGTCTACGCTTTTTGCCGCACCGTGGACGACCTGGGGGACGAGGCGACTGTCGGCAGTCGCGGGAGTGAGGCGCCGCCGGAAGTTGACACTATCTCCCTGCTGGCGGCCAGGCTGGAGGGGTCGACCGGGGGATTTGGCGGGGACGACCGGGCTTACCGGCTGGCCCTGCTGGACTTGTGGCAAGCGGAGCTGGAGGCCTGTTATTCGGGAACGCCAACCCACCCGGTAATGGTCGCCTTGAGGGAGTCCATCGGGGCCTTTGACCTGCCGCGAGAACCCTTCCTCAAGCTTATTGAGGCCAACCGCATGGACCAGTGGAACCAGCGTTATCCCACTTATGGAGACCTGCTCCACTACTGCGAGCACTCGGCGAATCCGGTGGGCCGCCTGTTCCTGTATCTCTTCGGCTACCGGGACGAGGGACGGCAGGAAATGGCCGACGCCACCTGCACCGCCCTGCAGCTGACCAATTTCTGGCAGGACGTGGCCCGCGACTACCGCAAGGGCCGAATCTACCTGCCCCTGGAGGATATGGAGCGGTTCGGTTACTCGGAAGAGGAACTGGCAAGAGGTGTCGTAACGCCGGAGTTCCGAAAGCTGCTGGCCTTTGAGGTGGAGCGGGCAATGGACCTGTTCCGGCGAGGAGCGCCCCTGGCGCCCACCCTGGAGGGTGCGGCCCGTTTGGACGTGGCCCTGTTCACGCGGGGCGGGGTGACCGTCCTTGAAGCCATACGGAAACAACGATATGATGTTTTAACTGTACGTCCTTCCCTGTCCCGGGCGCGCAAGGCGGGGCTGTTCCTGTCCACCTGGCTCACCTGGAAGCTGGGGCTGGGCTTCCGACTTCCATAACGCCCAGGGATTGAAACTATGCCCGTGTCCTTCGTCCCCGGACGGGTCCCCTTTTCTCAATCGCCAGCAACCAGGCGGGTTCATGGTGACTGACCTGCAAGCGGCCTACCAGGAATGCCGACGAATCACCCGGCGGGAAGCCCGCAACTTCTACTATGCCTTTGTCCTGCTGCCGCCGGAGCGGAGGCGGGCTATCTACGTTTCTTATGCCTTCTGCCGGTATTGCGACGACGCGGTGGACAGCGAGTCAGCCACCGGCGAAAAGCTCCGGCGCCTGGCGGAGTTGCGGCAACTGCTGGCCCAGTGCTACGAGGGTTATGCCGACGAACCTGTCTTTGTGGGCCTGGCACAGGTGGCCAGGGACTACGCCATTCCCCGGGAATACTTTGACGACGTGCTTTCGGGGATGGAGGCGGACCTGGTGAAGTCACGCTACCATGACTTCGATGAACTGCGCAGATACTGTTACCAGGTGGCATCGGCGGTGGGCCTGATCTGCATTCACATTTTCGGCTTCCAGGACGAGCGCGCCAGGACCCATGCCATTGACCTGGGCCTGGCCATGCAGTTGACCAACATTGCCCGTGACGTGAAGGAAGACCTGGAGTTTGGCCGCATCTACCTGCCCCAGGACGAACTGGTCCGCTTTGGCTGCACCGAGGACGACCTGCGCGCGGGACGGGTGAACGATGCCTTCAGGGAGTTGATGCGGTTCCAGGCCCAGCGGGCCCGGGCCTACTTTGGGAGCGGCTTTCAACTTCTTCCCTATCTCAACCCCAGGTCCCGCGCCTGCGTTACCGTCCTGGGCAGGATTTACAGCCGGCTGCTGGACCGGATTGAGGCCGCCGACTACGACGTCTTCAGCCAGCGGGTAAGCCTGTCCACCACAGAGAAACTGGGGGTCATGGCCCAGTCGTGGGCAACCAGCATGTGGCCGCGGCGGGCGCCCGAACCACCCCGCCAGCCATAGCGGGCTGCCCCGAAATGTCTTCCGCCGCGCCAGGCTCCGCGTCCGACGTCGTAATTCTCGGGGGAGGCATTGCCGGAATCGCCGCCGCCCTGGAACTGCTGGACGCCGGACGCTCGGTAACCCTGGTGGAATCCCGCAACTTTCTAGGCGGCCGCGCTTTCTCCTTCACCGACACCAATACCGGCGTGGCGCTGGACAACGGGCAGCACGTCATTGTCGGGTGCTGCGCGGAGTTCATTGCCTTCCTGGACCGCCTGGGTGTCCGTGACCGCTGGTTCCTGCAGGAACGGTTGCGCATACCCGTCTTCAGCCGCAACGGGAAGAGGGGAGACCTGGCCGCGTCCCGCCTGCCTTCGCCCCTGCACCTGCTGCCGTCTTTCCTTGCCTACCCGCACCTGTCCCTGTCCGATAAGCTGCGGGCGCTGTGGGGAATGGCGCGGGCCAGATTCACCAACCGGGACGCTCTGGAACTGGAGGATGTAACCTTTTACCAATGGCTCCGGGGCAACGGCCAGCCGGAACGGGCCATCAACAACCTGTGGAACCTGGTGGTGGAACCTACCCTGAACGACAACGTGCGGGAGGTCAGCGCCGCCATGGGCCTGATGATAGTCCAGGAGGGAATGCTTTCCAGCGTCAGCAGCGGCAACCTGGGTTACGCCCGGGGCGACCTGCTGGCCAGCATTGGGGAGCCGGCAAGGAGGATGCTGGAAGAACGGGGCGCAACCCTGCTGCTGGGGGATGCGGTCAGAGGTCTGGAGGTTTCCCTCGAACCGAAGGGAGGGGGAGAATGCGGAAGCGTGGCCGCCGTGGAACTGGCCTCGGGTCGGCGCGTAGTAGGTGGGGAGTTCGTCAGCGCCCTGCCCTTTTCCGCCCTGCTGCGCCTGCTGCCGCCGGAGGTGGCGGGCCTGGAGTTTTTCACCCGCATTGGCAGGCTGGAGTGGTCGCCCATCCTCAACGTGCATGTCCAATACGACCGGCCAGTTATGGACCTGCCGTTTTGCGCCTTGGTGGACAGTCCGCTGCAGTGGGTGTTCAACCGCAACGCCATTGCCGGCGACCCGACCGGCGGCGGGCAGTTGGTTACCATTTCGGTAAGCGCCGCCTGGGACTTTATCGGGCTGCCACGGGAGGAACTGGCGCCAATGTTCCTGGCGGAAATGGCAGCAGCGTTCCCCGCCGCCGGAGAGGCCAGCGTTCTGAATGTGACGGTGGTAAAGCAGCGGGAGGCAACTTTCAGGTGTTTGCCGGGCGCGGGCCGGCTGCGCCCCGACCCCGTTACGCCCCTTTCCAACCTGTTTCTGGCGGGGGAGTGGACTAACACGGGCTGGCCTTCTACTATGGAAGGCGCGGTACGCAGCGGGCAACAGGCCGCCCGGGCCGTCAGCCGAAAATCGAGGCTCTGAGCTTATGCAGAGGCCCCCCAAAGCAGTAGCCATCACGGGCGCAGCCGGCTATATCGGCAGCAGGTTGTTGCGGCAGCTGGAGTCTAACACCAACATAGGCAAGGTTGTTGCCTTCGACAAGCGGCCCCTGCCCTACCCCATACACAACATTTCCTATTACCAGCGGGACCTTAACCCGCTTGATGCTAACGTGGTAGAGGAAGACGATAAACGGCGAGCGCCCCGTTTCAGACGACTGAATAGAGACACGGGTATTACAGAAATCATGCGCCAGAACCGGGTGGAAACCCTGGTGCACCTGGTGAGCGTCTTCTCCCATACCAGCACCTACCAGGACTGGGAACAGGAAACTCAGCAAGACCTGGCCATACTGGATTTCGTCCAGGAAGCCTGTGTGGATGCGGGAGTGAAACACGTCATCTATCTCAGTTCACATACAGTCTATGGAGCCTACCCCGATAACCCCATTCCCTTGACCGAGGCCTCGGCGATGCGAACCCGACCGGGGGACTCCCTGGGACAGGCCACCTTCAACGCCGAGGAGTCTATGCTGGAGTTCCTAGCAGACCACCTGGAGGGTGGAGAGAAACGGCCGATTAAGGTTACTATCCTGCGCACTTGCCCGGTGCTGGGATACTCGGATGACCACCAGCGAGCGGAACGGATATTCCCCTACCGGTTCTGGGGTGCGGGCGACAATCCTCCTTACCAGTTCCTGCACGAGATGGACCTGGCGGAACTGCTGGAAGAGGTAATAGAGCAGGAGGCGGAAGGGCTGTTCAACGTGGCGGGGGAAGGGGTGGTCTTCCTGCGGGAACTGGCGGAGATCACCAACAGGAAGCTCACCCAACTGCCCCCGTTCCTGGCGTATCCTGCCGACTGGTTAGCCTTCAAACGGAAGCATCCGATCACCGGCAACTGGAACCTGCACCTTATGCGGTATCCCATCATTATGAGCACCGGCAAGATCAAGCAAGCGCTGAACTTCCGCTTTGAATACACGTCCATGGAAGCCCTGAACGCCTTTGTGAACTATAACGGGCGGTAGGAAACCTCTGAACATGTCAACGTCATTGGGGCGACAGCCGCAATACAAGAGTGTGGCACATCAGGGCAATCGCGTATTAAACAATCGTCAGCCTGAAGCGCCGAGACTGTGATTCTGAACGGAGTGAAGAATCTAAAATCCTGCCTGCAAGCCAACTTTCGGACCCGCAACCGTGCTTTGAGGGAAGGACTCCAGGCCCTTCGGCAAGTTCAGGCCGTCATTGACTTCCTGATTGAGTGGCCAGCAAAATCAAGACGCGCTTGCCCTGGGTGTCCCATCCTCGCCTGTTATAAAATGGGCGTCAGGACCCCCACTTCGGCCTTTCCCCTTCAATGGGGAAAGGACTTTTCAGAGGCTGCTTATGCTTTCCAACCACATGAAACGGAAATTGCTGGCCGGGGAACCGGCGTTCGGCGTATCGGTGATGTTCCCGTCGCCCCATGTCGTTGATATGGTGGGAAGGCTGGGGTTCGACTGGGTGCTCATCGACTGCGAGCACGGTTCCATTTCGGTGGAGAGTGTTGAGCTGATGGTGCTGGCAGCGGAAGCGGCCGGCATCACGCCCATAGCCAGGCCCCAGGTGAATTCCTTTGAGGCCATCTGCCAGTTGATGGACCGCGGGGTGATGGGGGTGCAGGTGCCCCACGTCAATAACGCGGCGGACGCCCGCCGGGCGGTGGAGGCGGTGAAGTATCACCCCCTGGGCGAACGGGGGCTGGCCGCCGGGCTCAGGTCGTCATCATACGGCTTTGGCGTCTCCATGTCCGAGTACGCCGAGGAGTCCAACCGGGAGACGCTGGTGTGCGTGCAACTGGAAGAGGGGCAAGCCGTCAGGCACGTGGATGAGATCATGAGCGTGGATGGGGTGGACGTTTACTTCGTCGGGCCCTCAGACCTGTCCCAGTCCCTGGGGTACCCCGGCCGCCCGGATACGCCGGTAGTGCGGGAGGCGATGGAGCATGTGTTCTCGACGGTGCGGGACAGAGGGAAGATTTCGGGGTCGGCCGGCAATGCTGCCGCAACCCTGGGTTACCTGGACCAGGGAGTTACCTACCTGTACACCCACCTGACTGCCCTGCTTTCTACGGGGGCCGGCGCCTATCTTAACGAGGTGTCCCGCTGACCCTGGCGGCCAGGGCGTCTCGGGCCTCCAGCATCATGGGGTGGACTTCCTTGCCCCTGGCGGTCAGGTCAACTACCTGGCGGCGCAGGAACTCCAGGATGGCGGCGTCCAGGTCTTCCCGGGCAAGTTCCATGATTTCGGTCTGGTAGGGTATGCGCTTTCGCTTGTTGGGGTCCAGCTTGTCGGCCAGGAAAACCACCTTGCCCATATCGTCCACCAGGGTTGGGTGAAAGGTCGTATGCCAGTAGACGGCCTGGTAGAGGTCCGCTTCCTCGCCACCGGCGGCCAGCCCGTCCTCCACCCGCAGTATTTCCGCGCCCACGGGCCCGTGCAGCAGCAGGGGAACGTTTTCCTCGACGGGCCTGACGGGCAGTCGGAAGCGAGTCGCCCGGGCGATCAACTCCGGACCCGGCATGGCCCGGGCCACGTCGTGGGCCAGGATGCCCAGGGCCGCTCGGTCCGGGTCTACGTTGTGGCAAGGGGCAAGTTCCCGGGCCACCTCCTGGGCGCGGCCAATGTGGGCCTGGAGTCCGGCGGGCAGAACGGCTACCCGCTGCTGGATGCGGGCCTCTATGGAGGTACTAATTTGGCGGGCGCTGGTCTGTGGTTGCATCGGAGGCCTACCCCATGGGTCCCAGGTCGCGGCCGCCCAGCAGATGCACGTGGGGCCAGGCGATAGTCTGGCCGGCGGCGGCGCCGTTGTTGACCACCAGGCGGTAGCCGCTGATGGTGACGCCCTCGCGGCGGGCCATTTCCGCAGCCACGACAAAGATGTGCCCCATGGTGGCTTCCATGGCCGGGCTGATGTAGTCCAGGCCGTTGATGGGCATGTTGGGGATGATGAGCAGATGCACCGGCGCCTGGGGGTTGATGTCGCGCACTACGAAGCAGCGGTCGTCCCGGTATATGACGTCGGGATGGGTCGGGTCATTGGCCATGGCGGCGAAGGGAGAACTGCGGGCGGGAATCATGGTCATAGGGGCGCTCCTTGAAATCGTTACTGCTTGATGGAGAGAGATACTTTTGGCTACAGCCCTGGCGGGAGGGAGGGCTTCATTTTTGAGAACCTGTCGGTGGCGGGTGCAGGGGCGCACGGCCGTGCGCCCCTACCATCGCTCGATTCTTCGGACGAGTTCTTGAAGGTACCTCACGCCACCTCAATCTGCTGCATGGCAACTTCCTTGTGGTAGTTGACGTCGCCGTAGGTGAGTTCCTGGACCTTGGCGCGGCGAGTGTAGAGCTGGAGGTCGTGCTCCTTGGTGAAGCCGATGGCGCCGTGGCACTGGTGGGCCAGGTTGCAGACCCGCTGGTAGGCGGCGCTGACCCAGGCCTTGGCCATGGCCACCTCCCGCTCCGACGGCTCCCCCTCCGAGACTTTCCAGGCCGCCTGGTAGGCAATCTGGCGGCAGCCTTCCACGTCGGTGGCCATGTTGGCGCAGTGGTGCTGGACCGCCTGGAAGGTGCCTACGGGCCGGCCGAACTGGGTGCGCTGCTTGGCGTACTCCACCGTCATCTCGACCACCGCGTCGGCGCCGCCCAGCATTTCCACGCACTTGCCGGCCACGGCCCGCTGCAGGGCCCGCTGGATAATGGGCCAGCCCCCGTCCACCTCGCCCAGCACGGCCTGTTCGGGAACGGTCACGCCGTCCAGGACCACTTCGCACTGGCGGTCGGAGGAGATGGTGCTCAGCTGGTTGACAGTCAGGCCCGGGGTATCGGCGTTGACGAAGAACAGGGTGATGCCCTGGGCAGGGTCGTCGGACTGGGAAGTGCGGGCCGCCACCAGCAGGACGCCGGCGGCGTGGGCATCGGGGACGAAGAGTTTCTGGCCGTTGATGCGGAACCCGTCGCCCTCCCGGGTGGCGGTGGTCTCAATGCCCCAGGGTTCGTAGGTGGCGGAGGCTTCGGTCAGGGCCAGGGTCATCAGCGTCTGGCCGGTGCAGATGCCGGGCAGGATGTACTGTTTCTGCGTATCGGTCCCCGCGTCCAGCACCGTGAATCCCCCCAGCACCACGGTGGAAAAGAAGGGACCAGGGGTAAGGGAGCGGCCGATCTCCTCCAGCAGCACGGCCAGGTCGAGGAAGCTGCCGCCGGTGCCGCCGTATTGTTCGGGGAAGGCGATGCCGGGCCAGCCCAGGCCGGATATCTGGCGCCAGAGTTCGTCGGTGTAGCCCCGGTCGTCTTCTTCCATTTCCCGCACCAGCGTCAGCGGGCATTCCTGCGACAGGAACTCCCGCGCGCTGCTCTTTAACATCTGCTGAATTTCGGTCAGACCCAGGTCCATGCCCACGCTCCCTGAATCAATGAATTGCAATGTAACGAAGCGGTTGATTGCCGGGGTAGTATAGCGCAAAAGGCCGGTAGCTGCATAAAGCGGCAAGGGTTTCCTGGTTTTATCTATCCACGAATGGGCACGAATATTCGCTAATGGAAAAATGTTGAGTACCATCTATTCCAATGCCAGGGTGAAATTTTCATCCGTAAATGTGGCGACGGTCCCTCGCCGCCAGCGCAGGGGCGATTCGCGAATCGCCCCTGCGCTGGCACACTGGGCCGCCAGAAGTTGCCGGGTATGGGCAGGCATGTAATCCGGTCCTTGGCTCCGGTTTAGTTTGGTTCATTCAGGGTCGCATCCCTGTCCTTTCGCACGGGGAGAGGGGAGATGATTAACCGATAGCGTAGATCTGGCTGGGACAGGGCGGCCACAAGGGCCGCCCTGTCCCAGCTACGGATGCCCCCGGCCAGGGCAAACACCCAGGTCCGGCCCTACCAGTGTCCTCGGTGAACGGACTGATTCGAAATGCTGCCTGCCAGGGTGACAAACTTGCGTGCCAAGTTGGGTGGGGGTTATAGTTGTTTATCACTTTGTATTGAACTGGAAAGGCGACGCACAATTCCTGGAGCGTCGCTCCCGTGGGAAGGGTCCCGTCCCACCACTGTCCTGGAGCGGTTATGACGCAGCAAGAACTGGTGGCCTGGCTACGCGAATGGGGGGTAAGGGTAACGCCCCAACGGTTGGCTATCGCCGAGGCGGTGCTTAACTCCACCGACCACCCTTCGGTGCAACAGATTTACGAACGGGTGCGGGACCATTTCCCGTCGATGACGCTGGCTACCATCTATTCGACGCTGGGAGTGCTGGAAAAGAGCGGCCTGATCCAGGAACTGCCCTTCGCCAAGCTGTCGCGTTACGAGTCTAACCTGGAGCCGCACGTCAACCTGGTGTGCATCGAGTGTGGCAACGTGGTGGATACCCACCTGGGCCAGGAAGCGGTGCTGCGGTTGAAGTCGCTGATTTCCCAGGAGTCCAACTTCGACGTAGCCTGGCAGCGGGTGGACTTCCACGGGTGGTGCCGCCGCTGCGCCGCCGAAAGAGAGCAACGGGAGCAGGCATCGCCCGCTTAGTGGCGAGGGGCTACGCCCATTTACCCTTTTCGCTTACACTCACGCCCGCAGGCAAGAAAAGAACCATGATAGACAGCGTTGTTGGCATTACCCTCTGGACCGACGACCTGGACCGGCTGTACCGGTTTTACCACGACCTGCTGCGGTTGCCGCTTCATTCCAACCACGGCGACTTCATCTCCTTCCAGCTGGGCGAGAACATGCGCTTCAACATTGGAATCCACGACGGAGTCAGCGGCGGCAGCAGGGACCCCTACCGGATGATGCCCCACCTGGGGGTGGTGGACATTCACGGGGAACACCGCCGCCTGGCGGAGGCCGGCGTGGAATTTTTGCGGCCCCCGGAGCAGGAGCACTGGGGCGGGTGGGTGGCCACCTTCAAGGACCCGGACGGCAACGTGCTGCAGATGCTGCAGTTCCCCAACTGACTAATTGCCATACCTCGGATAACTACTGACACCCGGTCATTGCGGGCCGGGTGCTTGCTTGTGTACCTTGTGGCCGGCGACCGCGAATAGGCGGAGTTCCAAGGTGGCGACGGCTTGTACCAGAAGATTGAAGAGTTCTCCCTGCACATCCTGGCGGCGATTCTCATCGGCAATCTGCTTACTCCCGTGGCTGTGTGGTATGAGATATACTACGTGGTGAACGACTCCACCTCGGCAACGGTCAAGGCAATCCTGATCGACTCCGTTGCCGCCGCAGCGCTGGGAATCTACATTGTAGGCACGGTGGATACTTATATGGTGCTATCGAAGCTGATTCTGGAGAAATACCTGAATAACCGGTTCGTTGCGGGCAAGGAAGAGGGCCGGAAAGAGGGCGAGGCCAAGGGCCGGAAGCAGGCCAACGAGGATTGGCAGGCCTGGTACGAACGCATGGTGGAAGCCCGGGAGCGGGGCGAGGAGTTTGACGAGCCACCGCCGTCCACGCCAATGTCCAAGTCCTGAAGTTGAAGGTGATGCTATGGTCCTCTCTTACCTGTATGCCAGGGCCCGCGAAGAACGTGAAAAGGAAGAAGAGCAGCGGAAGGCCAGAATTGAAGAGCGAGGTAGAGTCCTGGGCGTAGAACAGGGCATAGCTATAGGCGTTGAGCGCGGTATTGCCCTTGGATTCGAGCAGGGTAAAGCGTTGGCCGAAGAGTTGGGCAGGACTGAAGCCAGGAAGGTCCAGGATCAATGGCAGGCATGGTACATCAGAATGTTGCAGTCACGCGTTCGAGGCGAAGAATTTACCGAACCACCTCCCCTGCTGGAGCTGGTGCAATGCTGAAGTATGCTACCAGATCAGCATCGCATCCCCAAAGCTGTAGAACCGGTATTTTTGCTCAATGGCCGCCTGGTAGGCGGCCAGTATGTTTTCCCGGCCCGCAAAGGCCGACACCAGCATTACCAGGGTGGAGCGGGGCAGGTGGAAGTTGGTAATCATCCCGTCCACCAGCCTGAATTTGTGGCCCGGCAGGATGAACAGGTCGGCCTGGCCGCTGACCGCATTGATGGCGTCGCAGTCCCCCACTCTGTTGGCCTCCAGGTCTCTCCCCACTTGCTCCAGCGTCCGTACCGAAGTGGTGCCGACGGCGATTATGGGCCGTCCATCAGCCCTGGCCCTGGTCAGGATGTCCGCCGTATCCTCCGGCAGTTCGTAGTACTCGGTGTGGATGGCGTGTTCCTGGGGGTTGTCCTCGGACACGGGGCGGAAGGTGTCCAGGCCAACGTGCAGGGTTACGTAGGCGGTTTCCACGCCCTTGCTGCGCAGGGTTTCCAGCAGTTGCGGGGTGAAGTGCAGCCCCGCGGTGGGGGCGGCGGCGCTGCCCGGGCGGTCGGAGTACACCGTTTGGTACCGTTCCGGGTCCTCCAGGCGCCGGTGGATGTAGGGGGGCAGGGGCATTTCTCCCAGCCGGTCAATGCCGGACTCGGCGGAGAGACGCACCCGGCGTATGCCGTCACCGCCGACGGAGAGGACTTCGGCTTCCACTGGCACCGTTTGAGGATTGTCCCTGGAAGTCGTCAGCCGCGCGGCCTCGGTCTCCACGGGCGGGAATGGCGCTTCCAGCGTTATTACGGAGCCGGGGCGCAGGCTGCGGCCCGGCTTGCCCAGGGCCTGCCAGAGTCCTTCTTCCTCCCG
This sequence comes from Dehalococcoidia bacterium, assembly GCA_022821365.1. Taxonomy (GTDB): domain Bacteria; phylum Chloroflexota; class Dehalococcoidia; order Lucifugimonadales; family UBA3495; genus Bin22. The sequence goes on from JAJEDS010000332.1 coordinate 26,565, forward strand.
GCGCAGCAGCAGCAGTTCCACCCTGCCGCCACTACCCTTGCGACGCCCGTAAAGGCGGGCGGGAATGACCCGGCTGCGGTTCAGCACCAATACGGCGCCAGGGGGGACAAGTTCCAGGATGTCGGTGAACCGGCGGTGCTCGACTTGCCCGGTGGCCCGGTCCAGCGCCAGCAGGCGGGAAGCGTCCCTGGGTTCCACGGGAGTCTGGGCGATCAGTTCCGGGGGCAGGTGATAGTCAAAGTCGTCGGTGCGCATGGCTTGAACAGGCTGCCGGAACCTTGCTAGCCGCCGATCAGGGCCGCCACGGCCCCGGCCGGATCCCGGATGACGCAGAAGGTCTGGCCGCCCATTTCGCGGGGGCCGTCCACCACCTGGCCGCCCAGGTCCAGGCAGAGCCGGACGCTCTCCGCTACATTTTCCACAACTATGTATACCAGCCACTGGGGCGGGATGTTGGCGTTGCTGCCCCGGGAGTGGCAGATTCCGGCCACGGTATGGGTGCCGTCGGGCAGGTTGATGTTGTAGTCGTTGTAATCGCCCATGTCGTGGTCGGTGTAGGTCCAGCCGACCACCTGGCAGTAGAAGTCGCGGATTTCAGGGGCGTTGGGAATGGTAAGGTCCTGCCAGGGTATGCTGCCAACGGCGGGCAGTTCAAATCCCTGCTGTTCCTCGCCGGATTGTTGCGGTTCGGTCATGGGAGGTATTGCTCCTCGAGAGTGGTTTTTTCCTTATGTACAGGGCAGCCACAAGGGCTGCCCCTACGAAATAGCTATTATTCCCTCACCAATCTTACCGGCCGTGGATGCTGATGCGGGCGGCGGTGAGGGTGTTGACCAGCAGCATTGCGATGGTCATGGGTCCCACGCCCCCGGGCACCGGTGTGATGGCCTCGGCCTTTCCCGATACGCCATCAAAGTCCACGTCGCCCTCCAGGCGGTAGCCGCGGCGGCGACTGGGGTCGTCCACCCGGTTGACGCCCACGTCGATTATAACCACGCCTTCCTTGACCATGTCGGCGGTAATGGCCCGGGGTTGGCCGATGGCGGCGACCAGGATGTCGGCCTGGCGGGTGATTTCGGGCAGGTTGGCGGTGCGGGTGTGGGTGACGGTTACGGTGGCGTTGGAGCCTTCCCGCCGCTGCAGCAGCAGGGTGGCCAGGGGCTTGCCCACGATGTTGCTGCGGCCGCACACCACCACGTGCTTGCCGGCCGGATCGTAGCCGTTGCGCAGGAGAATCTGCTGGATGCCGGCGGGGGTGGCGGGTATGAAGTCTGGGACGCCCTGCAGCAGCTTGCCCAGGTTGAAGGGGTGGAGGCCGTCCACGTCCTTGGCCGGG
>JAJEDS010000184.1 GCA_022821365.1 Dehalococcoidia bacterium
GAATAGGGGGACTATGGGTGTCCGGCCCGTCCCCGGGTTGGCTGCTTGACCCCGACGGCAACGTCGTCCGGCGCGCCTTGTCGCGCCGACCTGCGTTTGTCCTCAAGGACGTTGCGCAGGGGGCTAGATAGATGGTCACCATCCCGCCGTTTCACCAAGGCTGTAGTCGCGGTAGAGAGACGTCGGGATACAGAACCCGGCTTACAGGTATTGCCCAATCCTCTCCCCTGTTTGAATCTCCCCAGGGCGTTGACGGCAAGCGTTTGATGCCGCCGTGGGCCCTATCAATTGCCCCAATCAGGAGACGAGATGGTCCGAACGAACTTGACCAAGGCCAAGATAAATGAAGGCCAGGTGGCCCTGGGAGCCAGCATAAACTTCTACGCCCCGGGCCTGGTGGAACTGTACGGCGTTATGGGTTTCGACTGGGTGTGGATTGACTGCGAGCACGGTTCTTCCAACGATTCCGAGACGGAGAATATGGTGCGGGCGGCCGAGCTTTACGACCTGACCCCCATCGCCCGCATACCCAACGCCTACCCGTCCACCATCCTGCGGTTCCTGGACCGGGGAGTTCAGGGGTTGATAGTGCCCCATATCTCCACCCGCGAGGAAGCTGAGGGCGTGGCCCGGGCGTCGCATCATTACCCCGACGGCGACCGCAGCAGCGCGACCGGCGGCCGCACCAACCGGTTCGGGGCGGGACTGCCCACGCCGGAATACTACGCCGCAGCCAACCGGGAGGTACTGGTGATTGTGATGATCGAGACTCCCGAGGCGGTGGAGAACGTGCGGGAGATCGCCTCGGTGCCCGGGGTTGACGCCCTGCTGGTGGGCAGCAGCGACCTGACCCAGACAATGGGGATGGCCAGTCCCGCGGATCTGGACGCGGCCATAGACAAGGTGATTGAGGGAACCAAGGCAGAGGGCAAGGCCATCGGCGTGGCCGGGGCGGGAATGTCCCTCAACAACGTGCCGCGCTTCCAGCACTTTGCCAGCCGGGGGATACAGCTAATGTCCATCGGCGCGCAGGATATGATTCGTGCCGGGGGCGATGGGTTCCTGAAAACGATGCGGGGCTGAGGGTAAGACCGGCTAAGTTGTGACGGAAACAAACCAACCCCATCCCAAAGCGGGATGGGGTATTGGCTATGCGGTAACGACGAGAAATTAGAACAGGTTATTCGTTGTCCGCCTTCTCCCTTCTCAGGCGCTCTACCGCCTGCAGCAGCGTTTCCCCTGACTTGCGCTGGGCGTCAGCCTCGGTGAATTCACTCTCTGTTTCCCTGCGGCCTTCCTCGCGGCCTTCCTCCCTCTCTCTTCGCCTAAAGATTCGAGTCATTACCATGGCTACCATCCTACCAATGAAAGGGGCTTAGGACCAGTGGGAACGACAAGCAAGAAGAACGGGTTAACCGCACTTCGCCCCTTCCCTTCGCAGTCGCTCTACCGCTTGCTGCAGGGTTTCGCCAGGCTTTCGCTGGGCATCGGCCTCGATAAGCTCATTCTCCGCCTCTCTTCGCCCTTGCACTCGCCCTTCGGCGCGCCCTTCCTTACGGCCTTCTTCCTTTTCTCTTCGCTTAAAGATTCGAGTCATTACCATGGCTACTCTCCCAAAACTGAGTATGACGATAGCGGCTGCAAAAGATGCGCCTGAAATGTCAGCAACCAAGCCAACGGGCCTCTGTGAATCCCAATCATCGCCGTACCAGAATGCAACCGCAGAGCAAACTGCGAACGAGAAAAGAAACAGACCGCAGAATGCACCACCTATCGTCCTGACATTTTCGCGGATCGAGTCGCCAACAGACTTGGCGACATTGGTGAGCCAACCGAGAATGGCTTCCTCCCCATTTGCGTCTATAGAATCGCGGGATAGACCGAACCCATTATAACTTATGGTATAACCCGCAATGTATCAACATTAAGAGGAGTCGCCGGTCAGTATTGCTGTTCTCCTTACCAGTCCCCTAACGCCTTAATACATCGGTTTGCGAATTCAAGGAGGTTTCCCTACCTGAACGCCGGTATTACGTGCTTGCCGAACAGTTCGATGGACTTCATAACCTGCTCGTGGCCGATGGTCTCCGTGGCCATAAGGAACTGCACCTGGTCCACGCCGGTGGCCTCGTGGAGCTTGACGGCGTTAATGCAGCTTTCCGGGTCTCCGGCCACGATGACGCCCCGGTCGGCCAGGGTGTCCGAGTCCATTTCTTCCCAAATCTTCTGGGCCAGGGCGCTGCCGCCGGACAGGTCGAACTGGGTGGCCGCGCCCTCTTCGGTTACTTCCTTCACGTCAATATAGCGAGAGAAGTTGTGGACCAGGTGCTCGGGGATGCCGCCCCACTGCTCCAGCAGGCGGGAATAGATGTCCTTCTGGTCCTGGACGTAGGGACGGCCGGGGCCGAAGAAGGTCTTGAGGGAATTGGCGCATAGCTCCCGCGCCTCGTGGTTGTCCTCGCCGCAGTAGCCGAATATAGAACTGAGCCACTGGTTGTTGACGAAGCCGCCCACCGGGTCCGCTTCCTTGATGGTGGTCCGGTAGTCCTGGATGTGGGGTTCCAGCACCGACGGCGCGCTGACGCCCAGGGCCATAACGCCGATGCCCTTCTGGGCGGCCAACTGGTAGGTGGTGGGCTGCAGGGCCGCCACCCAGATGGGGGGGTGGGGCTTCTGGTAGGGCTTGGGCAGCACCTGGCGGGGCGGCACGTTCCAGAAGCGGCCGTCCCACTCAAAGTAATCGGACTCCCAAATCTTCGGGACCATGGAGAGAGACTCCTCCCACATATCTCGGGAGTCCCGGGGGTCAATGCCCATGCCCGTCTGCTCGTAGGGGGCGGAGCGGCCGGTGCCAAAATCGACGCGGCCGTGGGAAAGGTGATCCACCATGGCCACCCGCTCGGCCACGCGCACGGGGTGATGGTAGGGCAGGATGACCACGCCAAATCCCAGGCGGATGTTCTTCGTCAGGCGGCTCAGGGCGCCGAAAATGACCTCGGGACATGGCGACGAGGAAAAGGTGGTCAGGAAGTGGTGCTCAACGAACCACACATAATCGAACCCCATTTCGTCGGCAAGGACGCACTGTTCAATGGTTTCCTCGATAACCGCATGGTCGTCCAGGGCGGGTCGCTGCATTTCGTAGGCGAGGCCAAATTGCATGTTTCACCTCCGGTATCTGTTCGCTGGCAGCATTTGGGCCATTGTAGCCGGGGCAGGCGACGGCCACAAGCGAGTTTATGCCTCCCTTGCCAACCATGTCTGCGCTGTGCCGTTCAGGGGTCAAAGGGCTGCTCATAGGAGCGAATTATCGGCAGCATGGGAGTGCCGTCTATATTCAAAAGCTGATCCCAGCAACCATTGTCTACCACATTCTTGCCATACTCCTTGACACAGCGTTCCCAATCATCCCAGGACTGAAACAGCGTTTTTCCTGTCAAGTCCTGGGCATTGAGGAACCCCAAATACATCAGAACTACGGGCACACCCAAAGAGGCCAGCTTCCAGGCCCAGGAGAACCGGTTGGATATTTGGTAATGGTGGTCGCGGGAAAGATTCCACTGAGCTTCAGTTGCAATATGCAAACCAGTGTTGGCTTGTGAAATGGCTTTGGCTATTTTTGCTCGATTCTCGTCATTGCTGCTTCCACATCTGTCAGACCTGGGAGCAAGCTCAGCGGCGTGGGCTTTCGCTTCAACCAGAAGCAATCCCATCTCGCCATTGATTGAGCAGGTGCTCACGATGTCCCAGTTGGGTGTCCTGGGATTCCTGCCTGTGGCCAGCCACCATTTCCTAAGTTTAATCCGTATATCCCCAGGAAGCGGAGAACCCTCCTTGTCAAGCTCCGCCTCTGAGGCTGGCGATTTATCCCACTTCCCGTTTGGGAGCTTTACAGGTTTCCCCAAAGGCAACCAAGTGTCATTAGCACACACTTCTATATTTGGCATATCAATCAACTCAGTCAAACGCCTGGCAACCTCTTCCTTGCTGTCGTCCACTAGCAGGTTGCAGCGTGGACGGCTACCCCGCTTGTCTTTCCCCAGCTGGTCCCACCATTCCATAGTGTGCTTAACGCCAACAGATTTGTTCCTAATGCTGTTAAGGTCATCTACTTGAAACCCCTGGACGTTTCCCGCCATGTCCAAACGCACCATTATCCGGTCATCGTCGCTATCTGAATAATAGCCTGGCTGGAAGCCCCAAGTAACCGTCAATGCGTTTCCTTCTTCATCGAGCCATATTTGTATTTTCTTTTCATTCTCCTTCATAGTCTGATACCTCACTTGACACGACCTGTAAGAAAATCGGTAGTGATAAAGCTGTCTCCCGACGTATGTATGACAGCAACGCGCATCCACTTATTGCCAACTACGGTGTGAGTGAATCGCTTATAATAGCGTCTCTCCATCTGGGTTTCATCGCCGGGTATCATAAGCCGGTCGGGTTGTTCGAGAGCCTCTCGAATACGAGGCATCATAGTGGCCATTTCCGGGTGACCATCGCAGATGTGTTGCCAACGTTCGTCGGGCAGTCGAACTAACCGGCCTTCATAATCTTGTATTACCACATAAAGTTTCTCCAAGAAATCCAAACGCGTCTCAAGTATGCAATTTCAGTGCGGCCTTGTTCGAACATTTCTCCCTGCCTGACCATAGGTCGGCCAATTCGATAACCTTACCCTGATTGTAATAGTACTCAATGATGGGGGCAAGGAAACTACAACGGCCAAACTGACCCGCTTCAACCTTGACGCTCCACCCCCTCCCCACCATAATCAACCCACTCTTAAAGGCTTTGCCGAGCGCTATCGCCGCCTGGTACGCTTTTCCACATTCACCACAATCGCAGCACAACTTTGGAGGAAACATGGCCCGAGTCACCGGAAGTCACCTGATTGCCAAGGCCCTGAAGCTGGAGGGCGTCTATAACATCTTTACCCTGGCGGGCGACCACGTGCTGCCGGTGTTGGACGTCATGGCCGACGACGATTTTCGCTTTATCGACACCCGCCACGAGCAGGCTGCGGTACACATGGCCGACGCCTACGGCCGCATTACCGGCCAGCTTGGGGTTTGCATGTACACCACCCCCGGCTTCGCCAATGCCATCCCCGGCCTGACCAACGCCATGCACAGCGAGAGTCCGCTGCTGTCCATCGCCGGTTCCGCCGACCTGTCGGAACTGGGACGGGGCGCCATGCAGGAAATTGACCAGGTGGGCATGGCTGCGGCCACCACCAAGGAATCGCTGATGATCTACGATGCCCGCCGAATTCCCGATACCATCGCCCGGGCGGTGCGGCTGGCTTTCAGCGGCCGAAGGGGCCCCGTTCACCTGACCATCCCCACCGACGTGCAGGAACAGGAACTGGACGAGGACGATGTGGTCTTCTTCAATCCCGATGAATATCGGGCCAGCGAGGCCATCCTGGCCCCCCAGGCCCAGGTGGAGCAGGCCATTGCCCTGCTGCGCCAGGCCCAGCGGCCCTTCGTGATAGCCGGTGAGGCCGCCGGATACACCCAGGACGGACAGGCGCTGATAGACTTTGCGGAGACCCTGAAAGTGCCGGTGTTGACCGAGGGCCAGGCGCGAGGCCTGGTGCCCGACGACCATCCTTATGGGTTCGGCTTCTTCGAGCGGGGCCTGAACCGGGCCGCCACCATGCTGCGCAACGCCGACGTGGTGGTGCTGCTGGGCCGCAAGCAGGACTACACTATCGGTTTCTGCCGTCCGCCCAACGTGGCCGCCGACGCGAAAATCATCCAGATAGACCCTTCCCCCGCCGAGATTGGGCGCAACCGGGGCGTGGCCGTGGGCATGGTGGGGGACGTGACCAGCGTGGTGCGGCAGCTTACCCAAGAAGCCTCGAGACACACCTGGCAGGACCTGCCCTGGCTGGAGGAGTTGCGGGCCTCCCGCGCCGCCCAGGCCGAGTGGGCCGAGGGGCTGGCGGTATCGGAGACCCCCATGCACGCCATGTTCGTGCACAAGACCCTGGAGTCCATGCTGCGGCCCGACGACTTCCTGTCCTTCGACGGCGGCGACTACTGCCACTTCGGGCGGGCGCTGCTGCCTGCCCAGATGCCCAAGAAGTGGAGTTACGTCTCCAGCCTGGGGATGCTGGGTTCCTCCCTGCCGTCGGCCCTGGCGGCGCAGGTGGCCTACCCCGATTCCCGGGTCATCAACCTGACGGGTGACGGGGCATTCGGGTTCAACGGCATGGAGTTTGACACGGCGGTGCGGCACGGCCTGAACGTGGTAACCGTGCTGGGCAACGACTCGGCCTGGGGCATTGACCGGCAGATACAACTGGGGCTGTACGGCCGTCCCGTAGCCACCGACCTGCTCCAGACCCGCTATGACCTGGTGGTCCAGGGCCTGGGCGGCCACGGCGAATTCGTCGAACGGCCCGAGGACCTGAAGCCGGCCCTGGAACGGGCCTTCGCCGCCAACAAGCCGGCCCTGGTAAACGTGGTAGTGGAACGGGCCATCAGCCCCCGGGCGGAGGCGGCTATTGCGCGGCGGCAGGCGGTGATGGGGTAGCAGGGGTAACCGCCCGGGTGATGAACGGGGAACATCCATTCCCCGGGAGTAGAAGAAATGGCAGAGGAAAAAATAGTCCGGGTTCCGGGCGTGAAGTATGATCCGGTACCTAAGCCGTGGGAAGACGACATCATAGACGCTCCCCATGACGCGCCGCGAAAAGCGGTGTGGGTGCCACTCCCACGCAAAGCCGGCGATTGGTATTTGACCCGGGAGCGTCCCATCCACGACTTGGTGAACGCAGTGCTGCGGGACTACATGGAATTGGAGACGGCCCGGCAACGGTCTGAAGGCCGGGCGGGAGGAGAATGACAACCATCGAATCCATTAACCCTGATGGGTTCGAGTGGGACGAGGTTAAGAATCGGGTCAACCTTGAAAAGCACGGAATCGGCTTTGAAAGAGCTTCGCAGATTTTCGACGGGCCAATTCTCCTGCTTGAGGATAACCGTCGGATTTACGGCGAAATAAGATACAAGTGTATTGGCAGAATTGACGGAGGGCTGTTCGCGGTAGTCTTTACTCCGCGCAATGGGTTGGTGCGAATCATTTCCGCCAGGAGAGCGAGAAGAGATGAACGAAGAGAATATCGTCAGGTACTCCAGAGATAATCTGCCCAAGGATACCAAGACCGATTGGGCCAGGCTTGCTGCCATGACCGAAGAGGAAATTGAAGCCAATGCTCTCTCTGACCCCGACAATTTGCCGATAGAGTTCACCGACCCCGACATCTGGCAGAGGTCAGCGACGTTTTTCTACCCCAGGGGCTTGGTACGCCTTAACCTCGACCCGGACATAGTGGCCTGGTTCCAAGAGCAGGGCGCTGACTTCCGTCAGCAGATAGGAGCCGTCCTAAAAGCCTACATGGAAACCAGCGAACACACCGAACCGTCGAGCAGGGCTAAGTTCGAGAAGGAGGCTCCATAATGCCCCAATCACCCCACGGCGTAAGCTATGACTCCTACCGTCCCGTGGTTATGGGGCGCAACGGGATGGTGTGTTCCGGGCACCCGCTGGCGTCCCAGGCCGGGATTGCCATGCTGCAGCGGGGCGGCAACTTTGCCGACGCGGCGCTGGCGACGGCGGCGGCCCTGAACGTGGTGGAACCCCTGATGTCCGGCGTGGGAGGCGACGGGTTCATCATGGTGTACCGCAAGGACACCGACGTGCTGGAGGTTTCCAACGGCACCGGCGCCGCTCCCTATGCCGCCACCCGTGACCGCTACCTGCCCGAGGGCATCCCCATGAAGGGCATTATGTCGGTATCGGTGCCTGGTCTGGTCAACAGCTGGCTGGACGTTCACGAAAAGCACGGCCTTCTGTCCCTGGCGGAGTGCTTTGCCCCGGCCATTGACCTGGCCGCCAACGGCTTTCCGGTTACCCACGTGCTGTCCAGGTCCATCGCCGCCGACCCCCTGCTGTGCCAGTTCCCAACCTCCCAGGCCGTCTTCGCCCCCGGTGGACGTCCCCTGCAGCCCGGCCAGGTCTGCTACCAGCAAGACCTGGCCCGCACCTTCCAGGCCATTGTTGACGGCGGGCGTGAGGCTTTCTATAAGGGCGAAATCGCCCGCGCTATCGTCAAGTTCAGCGAGGAACAGGGTGGCATCTTGTCCCTGCAGGACCTGGCAGATTGCCGGTCACGGTGGCAGGAAGCCATCTCCACCACCTATCACGGCCACACCGTTTACGAGGCCCCGCCCAACTCCAGCGGCCACGTCCTGCTGCAGGAATTGAACCTTGTTGAAGGGTTTGACCTGAAGTCTCTCGGCTGCAACACCGCCGAGAGCATTCACCTGATGGTGGAGGCCAAGAAGCTGGCCTTCATTGACCGGGAAGCCTTCGTGGCCGACCCGGAGTACATCGACGTGCCTATTGAGGGCCTGTTGTCCAAGGATTATGCTCGGGAACGGGCGAAGCTTATTGACCCGGAGCGGGCGGCCTACGACGTCAAGGAGGGGAACCCGTGGGCCTACCAGTCGGCCCAGCCGCAGGGCAGTCCGGCCAGGGTGGGCGCGGGCCAGGAACAGGAGGACACAACTTGCTTCGTGGTGGTGGACGGCCAGGGCAACGCCATCTGCCAGCTTCAGAGCATCCAGAGCGCGTGGGGTTCCAGCCTTATCGCCGGCGACACGGGCATCCTGCTGAACAACCGGATGACCTACTGGCACCTGGAGGAGGACCACGTGGACTGCCTGGTCCCGGGGAAGCGGGTGCGCCACACCATGAACCCGGTGATGGTCTTCCGAAACTCTGATACTTCAGGCAACGGGGCTGGTCGGCAACTGTCCCTGGTGCTGGGCACCCCCGGCGCCGACACCCAGGTGCAGACCAACATGCAGGTCATCAGCCACGTGCTGGATTTCGGGATGACGGTGGCGGAGGCGGTGGAGGCCCCCCGGTGGAGGAATACCCAGAACCCCACCGAGTCCTACGTTCCCCACACCTGCGCCGACGAACTGCTGGTGGAGTCGCGATACGCCCAGGAAGTCCTGGAGGGGCTGCGGCAGCGGGGACACGTCCTCAACGTCCTGGGCGGCTGGGAAGCCACCGGCAGCGAAATGATGATCCAAGTGGATGCGGAGAATGGCGCCCTGCACGGGGGAGCAGACCCGCGGCGGGACGGGTACGCGGTGGGGTGGTAGGGCAATCAACGCAATAATCCCCACGATTTGACGAAGGCGTCGGCAGCAAACCCTGCCAACAATTGTACCGCTCAACCAATTAATGTCTTCTGAAACAAACACAGGGCCTCAGCCCGACAACCAGCAACGAAAGAACTTGAGGGCGGCGGGTTTTATGCTCGTCCCAATCTTCTTGTATTCTGTAGTACCGGTGATTATCGTCGGAAGCGGAGGAGCAGAAAATCCATTCTTGTTTAATGCTTTTTGGCGTTTAGGGACTGGGATTGGCTGCATGTTGATTCTAGCAGGGCGCTTCTATAAGTTGACGTTTAACCATATGGTTTGGGAACGAGCTAAGTCTCATGCAGTAAACTGGATGATCTTGCTTATGACCCTAAACGGCTTAGAGTATGCTTTATTTGCTCGTGCAACTCATACCTTAAATGTTGCAGTGGCTTCCGTTCTGTTAGAGCTCTGGCCTATAGGTTTTATCGTTATATTGGCATGGGGAAACCGCAGAACGGCCTCGGAGAAGGAAGGCAGAACGGCCTCGGAGAAGGAAGAAAGAACGCGATACAGGAAAAATACTCGCTCGGTACTGCTATTTAGTTCCATGGCATTTCTTGGGGCGTTTTTTGTTATTTTTAGCCAGGCCCGAGAGCTAAACGACTTTACGACACTGATAGAGGGCAGTTCGCTTGTAAACGTCCTCCTGCTTCTTCAAGGTGTGGGCCTAGCATTGGCCTCTGCGGTAGCAGTTTCCTTCGCAGCGTTTTCACTGTTGTGGGGTAGGAAACTGTGTAGGGCACTTCTGAAGACACCTGTTGTAGACACTTACAAAGACAAAGACCACGCAAGAAAGGAAATAGAACTATTTGGTGCAGTGCTCGGTTTTGCTATAGCCAGCATTTTTTCCGTGCCGATTAACTTCTCACTTTTCTTCTTCTTAGGTGAAGCAGTGGTTCTTAAGGCAGCTCTGGTTGGTTTAATTGCTGGAATTGTAATCTTGCCACCTGGCGTGTACTTTTTGCGAAAAGCCGTATTAACCACAAATAACCTGGGTGTAAATGCTCTCGGATATGCGACTCCAGCAATTACGCTGGGATGGCTATGGTTGGTGTCTTCCTATGGGGTGGCCATTTGGTCGTTTGTGCTGTCGGAAGGAAGTGTTCCCGTTTGGCTACAGATTCTGTCAAGAGTCGAAATTTCGTCCATTTCCTTTTTGGTAATTGGAACTGCCGCGATTATCTCCGCCAATTTGCTCATCAACTTCGAAGCAGAGAGGATGCTCGGGTTCAAGGCACTAGTAATCGCCTTGTGGGTCTGCGGTACTGTTGTCTATCTAAGAGATATAGGTCATTGGGGATGGCTTGGGAAATCAGATTCATACTTAGATGTCTTATTCCT
>JAJEDS010000027.1 GCA_022821365.1 Dehalococcoidia bacterium
GAAGAACGGTAAGGAGGTGGAAAGTGGTAAAGGTTTTCGAACTATGCCATAAATGGATTTTCCCTTGTAACATCCCTGCCGGCTCGGAATGGGAAGGGTGACCCGGAAGGGATGCTCAACCACCGGCAGGGAGAATACAGAGAAAGTAAGTCTCGCGCAGATACCAAGTGAACCAACATCCTTGGTGAGCGACCTCAGGAAGGGTACGTCCGGTAAGTGTACCGGTTAGGCGAGACTACTGAGCAAAAGCAGGTCAGGGCCCGGTAGGCGTACCGGGCCCTGATTGTGTTTATCAACAATGCGAGTCGCGGCGACGCTACATTGGTTTGCCTAGCTTGATTGCTCCAGCGCAGCCCGGTATTGCTCGGGCGTATTCAGGTCCCACAGCACTTCCTCCCTGCCCATTTCGACGCGCAGAGTACCTTCCTGGTGACGGCGGACCACCTCGCGAATGCCCTGGGTCTCTTCCCTGATATTCTCGAGCTCGCCCAGCAAAGCCCCGTCAAAAGCCACCGGGTGTCCTCCCTTCCCCTTAAATGAGGGGATAGTAATGAGCGGGCCATTGCTTCGGTGATGCTGCAGCAAATCCCTCACGGTCTCGGCGCTGCGAGGCTGGTCAACGTTCAAAAGCAGCAGGCAGTCCGGCGCCCGGTTGCCCAGCGCCCTGAACCCCGCCTTGATGGACGTGGTCTTGCCTTGCAGATAGTCGGGGTTCAGCGTCCACTCAACGTGGGGCTTCCCCTCCAGTTCCGGCCGCAGTTCCTCATGGCGGTGGCCGAGCACCACCACAACCCGGTCGGCTCCTCCCGCCAACAGCACTGAAACCTGGTGGGCAATAAGGGATTGGCCCTGCCAGGGCAGCAGGGCCTTCAGTTCACCCATTCTTCTTGACTCTCCCGCCGCCAGGAGAATCGCCACGGTTTCGGGCATATCAGCACCGTTCACGCCTTTTAGAGTTCAGTTCACGGTCATACTTCGATGGCGTCATGGAACCGCTCTGCAACCCGGTCGATGTACCATTCATCCATCCGCATGGGGCCGCCCTTGCCGCCCCGCCTTTCCATTATTATTTCGGACATGATGCTTACGGCCAGTTCTTCCGGCTGCAGTCCGCCTATGTCCAGCCCGATGGGCGCATGGACCTCCTTGAGCCGTTCCAGCGGCACTCCCTGGTCCAGCAGGCGGCGGTAAATCATCAGGTTCTTCCGCCGACTACCCATCAGGCCAATGTAGCGTGCCCTGGTCTTCAGCGCCGACTCCAGAGCCATGTCGTCAAAACGGTGGCCCCGGGTGGCGACTACCACAAAGGTATTGACATTTATGGACAGGTCTTCTGACCAGCAGTCATACCGGGTGACCACCGTCTGTTCAGCGTAGGGAAACCGTTCCGGATTCGAGAATTCGGGACGGTCATCCACAATGAACACGCGGTAGCCCAGCATGTTCGCCAGGTCTGCCGTGGCCTTGCCCACATGCCCCCCGCCGATGACTGTGAGGGTTGGAGGCGTCGTGAACCCTTCGACAAACACCTCCATCCCTTCATCGGTGGTAAAGCTGTCGGTCGAACCTACGTCCGCCACCTGCCGGCAGGCCGCAACCGCCCGTTCGTCCACTTCCCTGTTTCCCAAGGTGCCGACCACCGAACCGTCCAGGAGCAGCATCAGCTTGGCGCCGAGATGGGGGGAGCCTTCTGGCACATTAACCGCAGTGGCCAAGCCCACCGGGTCGCCACCCTCGTAAGCGTCAATCAGCTTCTGTCCGATGTCCAGAAATGAATCGGGTTCATACATGGGTTCCAGGTAGAAGTACATGGTCCCGCCGCAAACCAGCCCATCCCTTGCGGCAATATCCTCGTTCAAAAAGTAGTCCTTGAACTCGGGTCCGCTTTGGTTGCGAAGCATCTCCCTGGCGGCATACCAGATGTCCCCCTCCACACAGCCACCGCCCAGCGTACCCACTCCGGTTCCATCCCGCCTGACCAGCAGCATGGAACCCGCCTTTTGTGGCGTGGAACCCTTGGTACGAACCACGGTGGCCAGGACGCAGGGTTGCTGATCCTGAAGTTGCCTGACAGCTTCCTCAATGACTTCCTTCATCTTTGCGCCTCAAGTCTCGGACGACGTGTTGAGTTGAATTATAGCTGAAAAGGACCGTTAAGATACCGTCCCAAGCTTAACAAATTTTGGCCCTGCCAACAAACCACGGTTAACAATAATAGTATCAACTCGCACCTGATTTGCTGGGCAATATCATCAGTTTCAGATATAATGTGACACATATATGTATAAGGTTGTCATCACCTCCGTTGACCTCCGCAATTCTCGCCGCTATGTCCAGATTATGGAATCCCTCGGCGCTGAAGTGAGTGTAGTGACCCCTCCAGGGAACGGCTTCGCCAGCGAAATTCTCCAGGGCGCCGGCGGCTTGATGCTGACGGGCGGGCCTGACGTTGACCCAACTCTTTACGGCGCCGAACCGGACCCCGCAGCCCGCCTGGAACTCTGCCGGCCCCTGGACGACCTGGAATTGCGCCTGCTGGACTTTGCCCTGGACCACGATATGCCGGTCCTCGCCATTTGCCGGGGCATGCAGCTCCTCAACGTGGCCTTCGGAGGACGGCTAATCCAGGACCTGCCCGGTCACAAGGCGGAAAGGTCCGATGGTTGCTGGCAGCCGGAAAAGCACCTCATTTACATGGCGCCGGGCGCCAAGGCCGCCGCCATCATCGGCAGCGCGGGATTTTTCCGGGTCAACAGCCTACACCACCAGGGGCTTAGGGAAGCCCAGCGTTCCGCCAGCCTAATGACCAGCGCCTACTCGGTGGAGGACGGTCTCATTGAAGGGCTGGAGAGCCCCAACCACAGTTGGGTAATCGGTCTGCAATGCCACCCGGAGCGGCAGGACGAGGTGCCGCGCAGTTTCGCCAACCTGTTCGCCGGTTTCTACGAGAGGGCAGAGATGTATTTGGCCGGCCAGGCGGGAAGGGGAAATACCCCTTAACCCATTTTACGATCCCAGAGTCCAAGGAGAATAGATTATGGTAACTTCAGCACCCGTACCGCCGTCCGGCGGAATAAGGCCCATCCGCATCGAAGAAGAGATGCGGAATTCTTACCTGAGTTACGCCATGAGCGTAATCGTATCCAGGGCCTTGCCCGACGTGCGGGACGGGCTGAAGCCGGTGCAGCGGCGCATTCTCTATGCAATGCACGAAATGGGCATGCGCCCCAATCAAGGCCATCGGAAGAGCGCCCGCATCGTTGGCGAGGTGCTGGGCAAGTACCATCCCCATAGCGACACCCCGGTGTACGATGCCCTGGTCCGGATGGCACAGACCTTTTCGATGCGATATCCCCTGATCGACGGGCAGGGTAACTTCGGCAGCGTGGACGGCGACCCGCCGGCGGCCATGCGCTATACCGAAGCTCGGCTGGCCACCATTGCTGAAGAGCTCCTGGCCGACATCGACCTGAACACCGTTGACTTCTCCCTGAACTTCGACGATTCGCTGAACGAACCCGAGGTGCTGCCCAGCCGGATGCCGAACCTGCTGGTCAACGGAGCCACCGGCATTGCGGTGGGCATGGCCACCAACTTGCCCCCCCACAACCTGGGCGAAATCTGCGATGCCGTCTGCTACGTCATAGACCACCCCAATTGTGTTACCGAAGACCTCATGAAGTTGATCCCCGGGCCGGACTT
>JAJEDS010000208.1 GCA_022821365.1 Dehalococcoidia bacterium
CGCAAAGTCGAAAGTGATATTCGGGTCCTCCGGGTCCAGCCCCGCAACCGTCATCTTCGTCTCTTCCAGGTACTCAACCTCCCCGTTCACCACGTGAAACGCCCGGTCATGGCCAGGGTAAATTATCTCGGCCTGCTCGACGATCCTGTTGATGCTCTGGGTAGCCTCCTCTTCATTCCAGAACACCAGCGGATTCTTGCCCGTCAAAGCCACCGTTGAATAATGCAGCACATCGCCGGAAATTACACTCAACCCCTGGGGCGTATCCACCATCACCGAAATGCTGCCCGGAGAGTGCCCCGGCGTATGCATTATGGTAACTCCTGGCTCGACCACATGACCCTCTTCTACCTCTTCAATCTTGGGCTGGAACTCAATCAATGCCCCCGACCACGCCGGGGTAGCCCAGTCGTTCCGGTGCGGCTTGTGGGCGTACTTGCGCTCCAGCGGATGCACCAGCATTGGGGCGTGCTGGAACAGGTCGTAGTTCTGGCTGTGGTCCCAGTGGGCGTGGCTCATGATGGTAATGTCGATGTCCTCCGGCGTAAGGCCCCTGGCCTTCAGGGCATTCTCCAGCGCGGTCCTGCGCCCGACGTGACCCACATCCACCAGGATGCGCTTCTCTCCCTCAATCAACACCACCGAGCAGAATCCTACAATACCCACATCGGTCCGCAGTGGACTTCCCTGCAACAGTACGCTAAGTTCCGGCATTATCATCTCCTCATTTAGTCCGGTTGGCTCAAGCGGGCAGGATTGTAGGGTAGGCGTCATGGAAAGTCAAACAATAGCCGACCCCAGGCGCGAGGCAATCGCATTTCAGCTTCGGGACAAGCACGTCGTTCCCGCGCAGGCGGGAACCTCTGAATGAGTCCCTTCCCCCTCAATAGGAGAAGGCTAGGATGGGGGTGCCGGCGCAATTCTGTCGCTGATCCTGGCGCCCATCTATCACGGAATCCGGTTTCCCCTGTGGCGATAAGGTTTTGTTCAGAGCTTCCCCAAGTTGCCGTGAAATCCCCCAATTTCAATCGCCCTGAACCCGGGCGGTCTCTTCAATTGTATGCCTCAAAAGGCAGCTTGCCAGGGGCACTCCCCTGTATCTGCCTTGTCTTTCCCACTCCGATGACACACCCCCCTTGCCACCCCGCATAACACCCCTCCACCATATAACCATGACTCCACCACAACCCCTGCCCAACTATATGGGAGCCTCACCCTTCGTAGAAGCGGCCCCTGTGGCCGCCCTGTCCCGGGGCGAAACCCCCAAAATGGGCCAAAACGGAACCAAATGGAACGATTATCAAAAAATCCCCACCTTAGCGCCCCTTCGTGTCCTTCGTGGATAATCCCCCAAACGGGCCAAAATGGAACCAAATGGAACGATTATCAAAAAATCCCATTGGTGAACATTCGAGTCGATTCGTGGATAAATTGAACCTCAAGCAAACGGAACACTGGCCGTCCCTCCATTCGGTTGACTGTAGCTACCCTTGGTGCTAATGTTCAGCCGTCAAACCTATGGAATACAAGGGAGGTTTTCCTATGCCAAGAATGACCGGCGCCAGGTTCGTGGCGGAGACTTTCAAGGGATACGGCATGACCCACGTTTTCTACGTCCCGTCCATTGCTCGCCGCATACTGGCGGAACTCGAAATCGCGGGCATCGAGCGCATTGTTTGCCACGGCGAGAAAGCCGCCGCCTACATGGCCGACGGTTACGCTCGCGCCTCCAATGGACCCGCCGCCTGCATGGCCCAGTCGGTAGGCGCGGCTAACCTGGCCGCCGGCCTGCAGGATCCCTTCCTGGGGCTCTCTCCCGTCATCGCCATAACCGGACACCGGCCCCTGTCCCACCAGTACCGCAACTCCTACCAGGAGATCGACCACTTCAGACCCTTTAGTTCCACTACCAAGTACAGCGTGGCAGTGGACACGGTGGAACAACTGCCCCACCTGTTGCGGCAGGCCTTCCGCGAAGCCACTTCCGGCGCCCCCGGGCCGGTCCACATGGACTTTATGGGCATCCAGGGCGAGGTAATCGAGAACGGCGAAGCCGACATGGAAGTCATCATCGAAGAGGACTTCATGAAGCGTTCTTCCCTGCGCCCCGAGCCCAGCCCCGATCACATTCGACGCACGGTCCAGGTCTTGGCCGAGTCCCGCCGGCCCGTAATAATTGCTGGCGGCGGAGTAACGTCGTCGGGCGCCCAGGAAGAGGTAGTGAAACTGGCCGAAATGCTCAACATTCCGGTCGCCACTTCCCTGAACGCCAAGGGCACAATCCCGGAAAACCACCCCCTTTCCGTCGGCGTGTGCGGCGCCTACTCTCGCTGGTGCGCCAACCGCGTGGTGGCCGAGGCCGACCTGGCCATCTTCATCGGCAGCCACACCGGCAGCCAGGTAACCCTCGACTGGCGGATCCCTCTGCCCGGCGCCAAGGTGATCCAGATTGACATCGACCCGTCGGAACTGGGCCGCAGCTTCCCCACCACCGTGGCCATCCAGGCCGATGCCAAGGCCACGGTCTCCCGCCTGGTCGAGGCGCTGGAACCCGTTTCCCGCGCCGACTGGGTGGAACGGGTTCAGGAACTGGTCCAGGGCTTCCGCGACGAAGTGGCGCCCGACTGGCATTCCGACGCCCAGCCCATCCGGCCCGAGCGCATCTGCCAGGAGTTCACCGATAACCTGCCCTCCGACGCCATGCTGGTCTCCGACACCGGCCATGCCGGCATCTGGACCGGCGCCTACATAGAACTGCACCACGCTCAGCAGGAATATATGCGGGCTGCCGGTTCCCTGGGGTGGGCCCTGCCCGCCGCCCTGGGCGCCAAGTGCGCGCTGCCCGACCGGCCCGTGGTGGCATTCACCGGCGACGGCGGCTTCTGGTACCACGTTTCCGAGCTGGAGACGGCGACACGCTACGGCATCAACGCCGTCATCGTGGTCAATGACAACCGCTCTCTGAACCAGTGCCGCGTCGGCGACGAGCGGGTCGTCAATGCCAACTACCCCGACATGAGCGCCGACGCCATGTGGCAGTTCACCGACGTGGATCTGTCCAAGGTGGCCGAATCCATGGGCGCCTTCGGCATCCGCGTCACCGACCCGGCCAACATCTCCAGCGCCATAGAGGAAGCCCTCGCCTCCAACCGCCCCGCAGTGGTGGACGTTGTCTCCGACTGGGACGTGGTAGCCCCGGTCCCCTGGGGCCCCAGCAGCTCCGAACGCGTCCGCTACGATTAAAGGACCATCTCACAAAATCCCTTCCCCCTAGACGGGGGAAGGCTGGGATGGGGGTGATACCTCCAGACGAAAAATGGGGCGGGTCTCGCAACCCGCCCCATCATTAATCAAGCCCTATCCTGTTAATCCTGTCCATCCATGTTTGAATGGCCCGTTTTACACCTGCCTCAGCTTCGGGTCCAGTGTATCCCGCAGCCAGTCCCCGAACAGGTTGAAGGCCACCACCGTCAGCATGATGGCAATGCCGGGTATTGCCGACACCCACCACGCAGTGTCCACGTACTCCCTGCCATTGGAGACCATGCTGCCCCAGGCCGGCGTCGGAGGCGGAATGCCCGCCCCCAGGAAGCTCAATGAGGCTTCCACGATGATGACCCACCCTACCTGCAGCGTCAGCAATACCAGCAGGGTGTTCACCGTGTTGGGGAACAGGTGGAACAGCACTATACGCATGTGGGAGCAGCCCGACACCCTTGCCCGGGCAATGAAGTCCCGCTCCCTTAGCGCCAGCACCTCGCCCCGTATTACCCGGGCGTACCGGGCCCAAAGGACCAGCGCTATGGCTATGACCACGTTGGTAATGTTCGGTCCCACCGCCACCACCAGCAGTATGGCGAACAGGATAATGGGGAAGGCCAGGGTGCTGTCAGCGCTCCGCATGAACACCGCGTCAATCCGTCCGCCAAAGTAGCCGGAAACCAGCCCGATGGCCGTACCAATCCCGCCGCCAATTGCCAGCGTGAATATCGCAACCATCATGGATACGCGCCCACCATACATCAGCCGGGTAGCAAGGTCACGACCCAGGGCATCAGTCCCCAACGGATGCTCCCAAGTGCCGCCCTCCTGCCAAACCGGCGGCGTAAGCCGATCTGCCAGGGAAGGCTGGGTGGTGGAATGGGGCGTAAGCAGGGGCGCAAAGACGGCCGTAAAGACGACGATAAAGATGATGACCATCGGAATAAGCGGAGCTCGCCGCAGCGATTCTGCTGCTTGCCTGCTCCTTTCCCGGAGGGCGGGCCTTCTGGCCAGGGTTGTTGTCGTTGTAGCCAAAGTTCACCCTCCTCCCTAGTCGTACCTAATACGCGGGTCAATATATGCGTAGGCTATGTCTACCGCCAGATTAACGGTGATGACTACCACGGCAATCATCAACACCAGGGTTTGCAGCACCGGGAAGTCCCGCCAGATGATGGAGTCATAGACCAGTCGTCCCAGGCCAGGCCACGCAAACACCGTCTCGACCAGAATGGCGCCGGTAATGAATGTGGCCAGGTAGGTGCCGGCAAAAGTCAGCACTGGAATCAAGGCATTCTTGAACGTATGCTTCCAAACTATCTTGTATTCTGGCAGCCCCTTGATTCGCGCCATCTTGATGTACTCGCCATCCAGGGCATCCAGCATGCTGGAGCGCAGTAGCCGCATTACCGCCGCTGCCACCCACCATCCCAGGGTAAAGGCCGGCATTGCGTAGTGGCTGATGCCTCCGGTTCCCGCCGCCGGCAACAGGTCCAACTGGATGGTGAATAACTGGATCAGCATTATGCCAACCCAGAACTGGGGCAGCGACTGCCCTAAGATGGCAATCAGCTTGGCCCCTCCGTCAAAAAAGGTGTCGCGTTTGACCGCTGCCAGCACGCCTAACGGGATGCCGATTATCAGGGTTATAACCATGCCCGCCAGGCCCAGCCGCAGGGAGTTCATCACCTTGGGCCCGATTAAGTCCATAACCGGGCGCTTGGACTTTATGGAATCACCGAAATCGAACTGGACCGCGTTGGTGACAAACTTCCAGTATTGAATGGGCCAGGGCTGGTCCAGGCCATAGTGGGCGCGGAGGGCAAGCTCAGTTTCTATGGTGGCTTCCTGGGGCAGCAGGAGAATTATCGGGTCCCCACTAAAACGGCCCAGGGCGAATATGATCATCGACAGGATAAGGAGGGCAATTATCGATTGTCCTACCCTCATTACAATATAACGTTGCATAACCCGTCCTTGATTGGTGACGGTTGGCAGTTCCCCCGTGAAGTCACGGAGTCACGCTTACCGGGGCGGGCCTGAGACCCGCCCCTTTTGACATCGTTCTGTGCGACTACGGCTGCTCCTACTACCTCAAATCGGGGAAGATCAGGCTGTCCACATTGTTGTCGTAGGAGTCCTTGCCGGTGTTCCAGTAAGTAATTTCCGGGACGGCGGCGAAGGATGAATCCACCTCAAACAGCGGGATACCGTCGTAGTTGGCCAGGAGATGTTGCTGCATCTCGCTGATGAGTGTCTTTACTTCCTCTGTGTCGGTGGAGGCAAAGGCCCTGTCCATAATTGCATCGAACTCCGGGTTCTTG
>JAJEDS010000169.1 GCA_022821365.1 Dehalococcoidia bacterium
AAGGGCCGCTGGCAGCAGCAACTGCTGGTCTGGGTCATAGGGAAGGTAGGTCTTGCTCATCGTGGGACCTCCGTCTCCAGGTGCCCCCTCATCATACACCCATTCCTTCACGCAACCTGTTTCTCGGACAGACTGCTAGCACTCTATCAAAACCCCGTGTCCTAAGGAAGCCCGCCTACCCCGGCGTGGCATACGTAGGCGGCAGCGCGCCTGCTCCCCGCTTCAACCCCTTCAGGTACGCAATCTGGCCCTGGTGCTGGAAGAATTCGCCCAGCAACTGGCGGTAGACGCTGCCCACCGAAAGGTTGGGGCGGCGTTCCCGGGGGACGTGGTCAAAATCTTCGGCGGTCAGCCCCCGCAGGTGTTCCAGGGTGCCAGCCCGCACCGCCTGGCCGTAGCGCAGCAGTTCCGGCAAGTCCAGCGCAGGGAAGCTGGCCACCTGCTCCGGGGTGTGGCCGAAGCCGTTGTCCCGGGTAGGCAGGCCGAACTTCTCGTGCCAGCCGTCCCGTTCCCAGATTTCTGTCTGCCCCTGGATGAAGAACTGAATCCACATATCCTCGACGCGAATGGTGTGCCACAGCATCCAGCCCATGGGGTTGGTGTCGGGTCCCGGCTGCCAGGTCAACTCCTCGGCAGACAAGTCCTCCACCGCCTCTACCAGCAGGTTCTGCTCCATTTGCAGGGACGATTCGATGAATTCGTTAAGGGTCATGTCGGGGCCTCGATGTGCCTGTAGTATGGGAAAGGCAATGGTCAGTCCTTGAAAAACCCCGTTATCGCGGCAAAAAACTCATCCGGCCGCTCCACCTGGGGGATGTGGCCGCAGCGGTCGATTACCTGCAGGGTGGCGTTGGGCAGCAGTTGCTGGAAGGCAGGACCGTAGGCCGGGGGCACCACTCCGTCGGAGTCGCCCCACAGCAGCAGGGTGGGCATGGTGATGCGGTGGGCCCGCTTGGGCAGCCCCTTGTCGGGGATGGGCCAGACGAACTTGCCCACCGACGCCAGGGTCTGGGTGCGGGTCAGGTCCGCTTCCATTCGCTCCTGCGGGTCCTCGGGCGCGGCCATGAAGGCCTGGGCAATTTCCGATTGCCCGTCGTGCCACAGCAGCCTTTCCCGTTCCGAGCGGGTGAGGATGAAGAAGTCGGCCACGGGCGTGTCCTCCAGCCAGAGGCCCAGGGAACCCACCAGGGCCAGCCGCCGGATGCGCTGGGGGCACTGGGCGGCCAGTTCCGCAGCCAGCAGACCGCCGTAGGAATGGCCCACCACGAAGGTCCGGTCCAGGCCCAGTTCGTCCAGCAGTTCCTCGTAGAACAGCACCAGGTCCCACAGGTCGTCCAGGTGTTCCAGGCCGCCGGACTGGGCTACGCCGGGGTGGGCGGGGGCGATAACGTGAAACTCAGAGGCCAGGCGGTCAAGGCAGTCGTCCCAGCCGGTAAAGCCACCGGCGCCGTGGAGATACAGCAGGTTGTCGCCGCTGCCTCCCTCCACCAGTTGGACGTTGAACTTGCCATTCCTGAAGGAGACGAATCTTTCCGTGTGCTGGGCCAAGGATGGTACCTCCGGAGGGGATATGACAGGCAGTCTAACGCATGGCGCGCGGAGGGTAGCCCGGGTCTTCGGCCAGGTTCTTGCCCTTGGCCGCCGCCACTGCCAGGCGGTCGCACCGCTCGTTGTCGGGAACGCCCGAGTGGCCCCGTACCCAGCGGAACTCTACATCATGGGTCGCGCACAAGTCCAGCAGGGTTGCCCACAGGTCGGGGTTGACCGCCTTTTCCCGCTTGTTGCGCATCCAGCCGCTGGCCCGCCACTTGACGGCCCAGCCCTTTTCCATAGCGTCCACCACGTACTTGGAATCGCTGTACAGCACGACCTGGCAGGGCTGATTCAGGGCCTGCAACCCCTTTATGACGGCCAGCAATTCCATGCGGTTGTTGGTGGTAAGACGGTAGCCGCCGCTCAGCTCCCTGGTGTGGTCGCCGTAGCGGAGCACGACGCCGTAGCCGCCGGGGCCGGGGTTGCCCAGGCAGGCGCCGTCGGTGTGTATTTGGACCTGGTCAGGCAGGGGGCGCTCCTGTTTGAAGGCAGATTTTAGCTATTGGGGCGTTTCAAGACCCGGTTGTCTTTTACCTTGTCGCCGCTTGGTAGTTTAACATCATGGGCTTGGTGAGCGAGTAGGTAATTATCTGCTAAAGCAAAGCCCAAGTGGGCTCCGCATTTGGCAACATAGCGCCGGTCCATCGCCACCGGCGTAGGGGCGATTCGCGAATCGCCCTACGCTGGCAGGCTGCGCCGCCAATAGTTGCCGGGTTCCCGTCTAAGGGCGACTAAGGGTACGACACTGCGCCATCGGCAGGATTCAGCCTCAAAATGCAACTCCCAGCTTGGCTATTGTTCAGGCGCTGCCGAACAGAGCCCCGCATCCGTGGGACCCTTCCATAATCCCCCAACGCCGCTAGGCGGCTGGCAGGGGTCGGGCGCGACGGCCGGGGCCGCCGGCGCTTTCGCGGATGTCCTGGGCCGTCTCCTCGTCAACTCCCCGGGGCCAGCGGCGCTTGAGCGGGTCGCTTACCGTGAAGTTGAAGCTGCCCACACCCTCGACGCCCACCTCGATGCCGTCGCCGTCCTGCATGGCTCCCAGGCCCTGGTGGTTGGTGCCCATGAAGAGGACGTCGCCAGGGCTGATCTCCTCGATGGCCGCCACGTACTCGATGGACTCGGCGATGGAATGGGCGAGATCGTCGGTGTTGTAGTTGACCCGCAGTTCGCCGTCGACGCTCAGGGTGATCTGCAGCTTCTCGGGGTCGGCAATTTCGTCCCTGGTTACGATGCAGGGGCCGAGGGGACAGAAGGTGGGATAGGACTTGTGCTCGGCGATGGGCAGGGTGTTGGGCACGCGGCCGCCGCTGCCCCCCGGCATGCGGGCCGAAACGTCCACGCCCACGGTATAGCCGAAGACGTGGTCCATGGCCTCGGAAGCGGGAATGTCCTTGCCGCCTTTGCCAAAGACCAGCACCAACTCCGCTTCGTGGTGGAAAATATTGGCGTCTATGTCTGGGAGAACCACGGTGCCGCCGGGGCTCAGGATGCTGTGGAGCCGCTTGATGAAACCCCACATGGGCGAGGGCTCCCGTGCTCCAAACTCACGGAAGTTGCCGCCCATGCAGAGAATCTTGTTGGGACTGGGCAGGGGCGCCCGTAACTGCGCTCCCGCGACCACCGTGCCCTCGGCGGCGCGGGCCTCAAGCCGTGACTTCAGGTTGTCGTAGCTGGTGACGAGGTGGACCATCGCCGCCTGGCCGCCGCCGGGACAGAGGTCGCCAATGTCGATTACGCCCGCATCGGTCAGAATACCGGGTTGGTTGTCGTTGTACATTACGAACTTCATAGCTTCATCCCCTTTTCGTTGATTTTCCAGGGTATAAGTCGGACAACGGGCCTTGACTGCATTGCTCCAGATTCAACCAGTGGGTGGTCGCTTCAAGAATGCCCAAGTCCTAGTACGAATGTCAACCTTTCTTGCGGCGGCGTAGTCGTCGCAGGTACGGTAGCCAGGGCCATTGCATTCCAGGATTCCCTCAACCACACAGGTGCGGACCACGCGGAGTTTCGCAGGGATTCTCTGCGTACCTCCGCGCCCTCTGTGTCTCAGTGGTGAACGACGAGCTGGCATTGAAGCAAGTAAGCCCGACCCCACAATCAAAAAGCGATTTCCGGCAGTCACCTGCCCAAGCAGGGCAATCGCGTATTAACAGCTACTCATTCCCTCCCCCTGTGAGACTCCATGCCCTCCCGTGAACAAACTCCCTGAGGAACCTCTGAAAAATCCATTACTCGGATAATCAACCCGTCGTTCCCGCGCAGGCGGGAACGACATTATTCAGGCCTTCCCAGCTTCTAATTCCCACTTCCTGACACTCCCCCCTTGCCAACCTGCATAACCCATCTCTACCGTAAATAATACATGGCCCGTCGGAGGACACACCACCGCCCCAGGCGAAGCCGCCGCCAGCCTCAAAAA
>JAJEDS010000087.1 GCA_022821365.1 Dehalococcoidia bacterium
TGCCCGTGCCCCGGTCTCGGCTTCGCTGGCCGATACGGGGGACTCGTCGACTGTCTCCGGTGTTTGGGACGCCTCCTCCAAGGGGGTTTCCGGCGCTTCCCCGGCGGGGATTTCCGGTTCGTGGACGATGGCGTCGGTGTCGGGACCCCACTGACTCACCAGGGCTTCTCGCACCAGGGGATGGGACCGGTTGAGGTTAAATGTGCGGAATCGGCCGGTGCGACCCGTTTCCTCGTTGCGTTCCTGGTGCCAGTCCCGGAGGAATATCTCCTTGTCTCCCAGTTCCCGGAGGAGGCGAGTGACGTAGGTACGGGAATAGGTGCGCCCACCCCACCGGCTTGTTATTTCGGGGTGCTCCGCCTCCAGGCCCTGCTGGAGAGCGTCACAGACTTCGGACAGCAGGAAGTTGAACGCCACGTGGGTAATGCCTTCCTGGTGTTCCAGCATATCGGCCATAATTACCAGGTCGGTGAGGCGGCGTCCGTCCTGACCATCGCCGGGTCCCCTGGGTAGTTCCAGCTGAGCGAGGGTTTCGTCCAGGGCTCTCACCAGTCCCGGGGACAGGGCCGGAGGAACAGCCTCGTCCGTGCTATCGGATTCCGCGGCATCGCTCAGGGCTTCCGTTTCGATAGGAAGATCCACTGTTACGGAATCAGATTCGGACAAGGTTTCGGCTGCGCCAACCGGTGTTCCTGTATCGACATCATCGAACGATTTGCCGGCGGCTTCCGTGGCTGCCGCATCTATGTCGGACATCACCGCGTCGGCTTCGGCAACGGTCTCAGTGTCCAGAGCAGGTTCAGACCGGGTCTGGTCCTCGAGAACCACTTCCTCGTCTGCCGCCACTGTCTCCACCGGCCCCCTCTCGGAGGTGGAATCGGTATGCGCCTCAACGGGGTCCGGTTCGTCGGCCATGATTACCCAGTCCACCAGTCCGACCGTAACCAGCTTAATGGTGCCTTCCTCGGCAGTGCGGAGCATCAGCTTTTTGAAGCCTGAGAACCCCAATTTCTTCTCGTCGAACCCGGGCACGCGGCGCATAATGCGCTGCTTAAGGGAAGTCAACAGGGGAGTGCGACCGGCCTGCCGTTCGGAGCGAACGATTTCCTCGATCTGACGCATCACGTCGGAAAGCTGCTGGCGATTGCCACCGTTGGCTCGGGAAGAGCGGTCGGACGCAGCCGGGACGGGCTCCGGTTCGGGCTGGTGCTCGGGGTCAACGTCAATATCGTAGAGAATCAGCCCGTCCACCTGGTCAGCCAGGCGGCGGGATGTGCTCCAGGATACGCCGATGATAATGACCCGCTTGCCGATGGCCCGCAGGGAGTTGATGACGTGGATAAAGTCGGAGTCGCCTGACACCAGGACGTAGGTGCCGATATTGGGGTAGGAGTGGGCGCACTCGATGCAATCCGCCGTCATCTTCACGTCCACGCTGTTCTTGACCCGCGTGGTCCTGGTGTTCATGGCGGAGGGGCTCCCCAGGGGAAGGCGGGTGGGGACGTAAACCGGTTCAATACCGGCGGCATAAAGGGCGGGAGGGTCAATGATAAATTGGCTGGCCCCTCGTAGTTCAGGAGACCTGGTAACCCAGTCAGCATAGGCCTTGGCCACCACCACCCTCCCGTGGTTGGAAACCTCCTCCTTAAGGGCGCTGACGTTTGGCGTCCTGCTGCCCCCGGCCAGGCTGATCTTGAAGTTTTCCCAGTCAATAAAGAGGGCTACGTCATCTCCTGACGCGGGATAACCGTTTACGTTAATGATATGTTCACATCTCCTGTGAAGCCTGAAGGATGCCTATGCAGCAGTTTAGTCCCCGGCGCCAATCGCGTCAACAACGGGTTACTGCGGGTATTGTAAAGTTTCGGTGAATGGCCTCGCGGAGGTGAAGGAACGGCAGCTTTAGCCGCTGGACTCCATTTGCCTTTTGTGTTAAAACGGCCCCAACTTTCGGTGGGGGGCCGCTTTGCTTCAATTAGCGAAAATCCTCCTCCTTGTAACGACTCTGTACAACGTCGGCGAGGGCGTGGTCGCTATCTGGTCGGGGATAGCCGCCGGGAGCATTGCGCTGGTGGCCTTCGGGGCAGACAGCTACCTGGAAGTGGCGGCGGCATCGTTGGTCTTGTGGCGAGTGGGCATCCGGGATCAGGAGTATGCGGAGCGGATAGAGCAGCGGGTAGTCAGGTTCATCGGTTGGACTTTCATCCTTCTCTCGGCGGCCATAGTTTTCCAGTCGGCGTGGGCGCTGGTGGAAGGGGTCGGGGCCGGGGAATCGCTGGTGGGCATTGTGCTGGCCGTATTGTCCGTTACGGTGATGCCCCTGATTGCATTCTGGAAACTGCAGGTCGCGGCCAAGGGCAACCTGCATTCCGTCGCCATTGAGGCCAAGGAAACCATTGCCTGCTCCGCGCTGTCGGTTACGCTGCTGGCGGGGCTGGTGGCCAATGCGCTGCTAGGCTGGTGGTGGCTGGACGCGTTAACGGCCCTGCTGCTGGTGCCCTGGCTGGTGAAGGAAGGGCTGGAGGGTATTCGCGGTGAGACGTGCCACGACGGGCTGAAACTGTGCTCTTGCCGCCCGTGCCTGTTTGGGTTGAGGACTTGCCGGGCGGCGTGCTGCGCGATGTGATGCGGTCGAGAACCTGTCCCCAAGTCGGCTAGTGGCAGTCCAGCGGGAGAGGGTGAGACCTTCCATACGCGTTGCGCGGCCCCCGAACAGCAACCGGTCAGTGTTATTGGAGCGTGTGCGGGGGGTTCCTTCAGGTGCTATAATCGTTGACTGTACGCCCTGCGTTGAGGGGGCATTTTGAGTGTAAATCGACACCAAGATAACGAATTCGGCTGGTGTGGCTGCCGGCCTTGTTTAAGTTACCAGGAGGAATTGTGAGGATCCAACCCCATAATCTGCGAACCCCCGGGCCTACGCCCATTCCGGATGAAATCTACGAGGCGATGTCGGACCCGATGATCAACCACCGGGGACCGGAATTCTTCGAGCTGATAACCGAGTGCACCGCGATGTTGAAGCAGGTCTTTATGACGGATAATGACCTGTTCATCCTGACTTCGTCGGGCACCGGCGGACTGGAAGCTTCGGTGGTGAACACGCTGTCCCCCGGCGACCGGGTGCTGGCGGCCAGCGCCGGTTCCTTCGGCGACCGCTTCGCCGACATGCTGGACGCCTACGGGGTGGATACCCAGCGGATTACCTTCGAGTGGGGAGAGGCAATTGAGCCGGAGGCTATCAGGAAAGCCCTGCAGGACGATCCGGAATTCAAGGCCGTCATCGTCACCCACAACGAAACGTCCACGGGAGTTACCCACGACCTGCAGAGCATTGCCAGCGTGGTAAAGGGCGAGTTCGGCAAGCTGCTTATCGTTGACGCTGTCAGCAGCCTGGGATGCGTGCCCCTGCCCGTTGACGGGTGGGACTGCGACGTGGTGGCAACCGGTTCCCAGAAGGGCTTCATGGTACCCCCCGGCCTGGCCTTTATCAGCTTCAGCGAGGAGGCCTGGGAGGCACAGAAGTCGTCGACCCTGCCCCGGTTTTATTTCGACCTGGAAGAGGCGAAGAAATACCTGGAACGGAAACAGACCCCGTGGACTCCCAACCTTTCCGCTATGTACGGTCTGCGAGTTGCGCTGGAGAACATCATGGAGGAAGGGTTGGAGGGCGTCTTTGGCCGCCACGCCAGCATCGGGCAGTTCACCAGGGACGGGGTAAGGGCCCTGGGCCTGGAGTTGCTATGCACTGACGAGGCCCGCGCATCCAACACCGTAACCGCCATCAAGATGCCCACACATATTGACGGTGAGCAGATGATGGAATTGATGCGGACCGAGGAAAACGTGGTGCTGGCCGGCGGACAGGGTAAGCTGACGGGCCACATTTTCCGCATTGGCCACCTGGGCTATGTTACCGAGGACCACATCCAGGAAGTGCTGGACGCGCTGGGCAGGGTGCTGCCCCGGGTGGGGTTTTAACAGACAGAACCGGAGATGCAGAGATACTTCGCGAGTTTCGGTCTGACTCCGTCTCTCTGCTTCTCTTTGTGACGAAGGGGTCTAAGCCTATGTCCATGTCCCAGTTGCAGCAGACGATGGCCACGCTCCGGATGACCCTGGCGGAGTTGCAGAACAAAGAGCAGCAACTTGACGCCTTGATCAGCCAGTTCCGAACCCAGTTGCAACGACTGCCTCGCCAGGTAATCTACGGCCGGACGCCGCTGGATGTTTCCCTTTCGTCCATGGGAGAGATCGAAGAACGGCTTGAGGACACGGAGGCTACCAAGCGGAGACTGCTTGCGATCAAGAAAACGGCCATGGAAGAGCTGGCTGCGCTGGAGTCGGTGAAACAGGTTGACGAAGCAAAGCGATCCCTGGCCAACCTGAAACGCAGCATGCGGGTAGAAGGGGAAACCCTGGAAGGACTGGCGGAAGTCAGGAGGCTGGAGTACTTCATTGCCGAACACAGCCGGCTGGCGGAACAGGTGATAACGTCGCGGTACCAGGAACGGCACGGAGGATAGAGTTTTTCGACAGGC
>JAJEDS010000353.1 GCA_022821365.1 Dehalococcoidia bacterium
CCAGGGATGCGTAAAGAAACCTGGCCAGCAGGAAAAGGGCTAACGCGGATACTACAGCGGCCACGGGCCCGAAGAGGATGTGAAGATCGCCGGGAAACATTAGAACAGCCCCGGTATAGGCGCCGACGACCAGCGCGAGAATACCGCCCAACGTCCGAAGGGCAGGTAGGGGCACTTGCTGGCGCAGCCTACCGTAGACGGTGGCATGAAGTACCCAGGCGGCGACACCTGCCACCACCACGGCAAAGATGATGTTGACTACCGGCGTATTGACCTGGTAAATGCCGCCAAGCCATTCCTGGGACCTGAGGTAGAAGACTCCGTAGGCTCCCAGGGCCGCTGCGGCCCCGTAGTAAAGGTCGAAGAACCAGACTGTGCTGTAGACGAGGGTGAAGCCAATGGCCATCAGCGCATAGATGGCTCCCACGGAAAGGCCGTTGAAGCCGAACTGAAGGGCTTGCTCCGGCGACGTCAAAAAACGCCAGCCGATATAGGCCAGAATTGCGACGATCAGGATCGTGGGGATTACTCGGTCAGTGCGAAGGAAGTCACTCTGCAAATGAACACCTGATCGATTGGTGGAACAAACGAGTAGGGACCAGACCTTAAGCCGACCACATTGTAAATGCAATCTTATACGAGGAATTTTGCCGGTTGGCCGGGTGTAACCCAATTTCGGTAAAGTATGAGACTAAACCGGCAGACCGTTTTCAGGGTGAATACCTGACATTGGGCCAGAGCACACAGGAAGAGGCTGCAACCGCGGAACTGGCCCAAGTCTTTACCGAGCAGTGCATCTCTCCACAAAGCAGGCAGGGATTGGCCCGATTTTGTCAAACCAATCCCTCCCGATTTACTGTCGATTATTTTCCCATGGTTAGGGTGTAGGAGCAGGGCCCAGCACCTTGTAACCATTGTTTAAGGGAGTGCGTTCGCTAATGGGCAAAACCTCGATAACTGCATTTGCGAGACCTACTACTTCTCCGTTGGCGTCGAAGCTGTAATTGTCCCCTATTGCTCCGCTCCAGGTAATGTCGTAGAGGCAATCCCTGAAACCGTCGGCGTCCTGATCGTTTCCTGTGAGACTCAAGCACTCAGCGGCAATCTGAACGTCGTCGTAAGCTGAACCGATAAACCATGGAAGAGTTACATACCCGTATCGCTGCCTGAAGCTGTTCAGGAAATCCGCTCCCTTTTGGGTTTCCAAGTCAGGACTGGGGATGATGGCCTTTAGACCGGTGGCTGCGTCGCCAGCAATTTCCAGGGCTGTGGTTCCCGTGGGTACTACTTCGCTGTAGAAGGTGCCATCGAAGCCAAGTTCCCTTGCCTGCTTTATTATGGTTCCGCCGGTAAACTCCGATTGCGCTGCCAATAGTATCGCGTCCGGATCTTCAGCGAATAACTTGGTCAACTGCGTCCTGAAGTCGATCGAGTCGGACCCATACTTTTCTACGGCGACTACTTCGCCGCCCAATTGCTCGAAACGCTCCACGGAAGTCCGCTGCACACCTTCCGCATAGTCGGTATTTTCGTTGATGGTGGCGAGTCTGCGAACACCGTCAACCCACATGGTGTTGCCCGCATCCACTCCCAGTTGGGCATCGTTTATAGCAGTCCTGAATATGTAGTCTCCGGCCCCTTCAATATCCGGGCTGGTTGCCGAAGCCGAGAACATTACAACCCCATCCTCTTCGGCCAATGGCGCCGCACCCAGCATGGCGCCGCTACAGGTGGTGCCGAGAATGATCTTCACGTTGTCCACATCCGTGAGTTTTTTATAGGCTGTAATGGCATCCTGGCCGTTGCACTTGGAGTCTTCAATTATGAGGTGCAGCGGCCTACCGTCTATGCCGCCTGCCGCGTTAATGTCGTCTACGGCCATCTGCTTGGCCTGCACGATTACTGTCCCGTAGCTCTCGCCAATACCGGTCACTGCGTCCATAGCGCCGATGACAAATGGTTCTTTAGGTGCCATTGCCGGACCAGGGGTCGGGGTGGCGACAACCTGGACCTCCTGGACAACAGTTACCTCCCTGGGAACCTCCACTTCTCTCACAACTTCTACTTCAACAGGAGTTTCCCTGATGACCTCGACTTCCCTGACCACTTCCACCTCTACCGGTGTCTCCTTTATGACCTCGACTTCCCTGACCACCTCAACTTCGACCGGAACTTCCCGTTCCTCTACCACCGTGATAGTTTCAGGTGCTGGGCAAGCCAAGAGACCCAGCGAGATTACGCTGAGTAGAACTACCCAAATGCTCCGTTTCACCGGCAAAACAATCTTATTCCGAAACTGCCTAATCATAAGCGCCCCCAGATTGAATCGGGTCAACATCGTAAAAGTTTATGATATTCACTTGTATCACATAACTACCATGCCTAGCAACCCAATATCAGGTTACATAGCTGTACGAGGTAAAAGTCATGATACCGATGACAATCTTGAATGATCAGGCTGCTTCGATTCGTCGGGGAATACCAGAGGAACCCAGCTACGCTTGCTAAGCCGCCAGCATTCCGCGGGCCAGAAGCAACAATTCCTGGATAGTTACCTGGGTATCCCCCAGTTTTTCCTCAATGGCTATTCGGGAATCGACCCACTTCATTGCATACAGAGAGGTTCCGACGGTTGCTAATTCCGTACGGTCAGGCCGGCGGTCATAAATGGAGTAGCAGATGGTTGGTACGTCTTCGTGAATGACATACCCCCGATAGAAGATGTTTCTGCCGGTGGCGACGGTCCCTGGCATGTCCTGCC
The DNA here is from genome assembly GCA_022821365.1 of Dehalococcoidia bacterium. Lineage (GTDB taxonomy): Bacteria > Chloroflexota > Dehalococcoidia > Lucifugimonadales > UBA3495 > Bin22. The sequence continues at coordinate 2,762 of JAJEDS010000353.1, forward strand.
TCCTTCCGTTTGTTTTGCCAGGCCTTCTTCTGGCGAAGAAATAACCTGAAATTGAAGATGAATCAAATGTTCTAATATTGCGGCCCAGTAGTCAACGGGCAAGTGTCAGTAATTGTGGAATGTCTGGTGAAGCAGTTTGGAGACCATGAAGTTTGGACTACCGAAAGGCATTAATTGGGGGCAGGCTATCGGTGCGGAATGTCCAGGAAAGGGCTGAAAGGTCAGCGGAGGATTAGTTCGAGAGGGATCAACCGTCCAGTGACGTCCAGCCCACGAGTGATGACTTTGGTGCGGTGAATATCCGTCGGGTCGGCAAACCGGATTTGCGTACTGCCATTCCTGAATTGCTCCGTGGCTTGAAGAGTTACTGTGAATAGTTCAAAAGGAGCCTTAGCGGGGGGACCTAGGGTGCCGGCGGCATATTTGACGTTTCCGAGCGTGTTATCCCAGGTCGACAGGAGCGGGTATTCCATGCGGTGGCCGGAAGAGATGGATTTCACCTGTAAATTCTCGGGTTGGAACCCCAGGTAGACCTGGGCTGTGTCCACCGGCCGTGCAACGCCGGCGCCGATGGTGACTCGCACTTCAAAGGGCTGACCCCTCGTTATATCGCCGGCTTCTACTTCCAGCATGACAGGTACGGTTGGCTGGGTCGGGAGAGGCGCCGCCGTCGTGGGAGTCAAGCGAGGGAGGAGCGTTGGTAGAGGTGAGGGCACTGGTTGAATTGGTAGTACAGAACCAGGCGGTGGCGTTGAAGGGGGCGAGGGTGTTGGAGGGTTCATGGGAATCGGCTTCAATGTGATGGTCCGCTCGATGACGAGTGGAGGCGTACTGGGAAGTTGAGACACGGCGTCGGTTGATGGCGTTGGGTCAGGAACGGGTGTCGATACTGTCACCCGTGGACTTCCGAAAGGGGCCGCCGGTGGTGTGGGCGCCGCAAGCAAGGGTTCGCTGGCCGGACTTTGGTTGTTTTCCTCGATGGGCTGTAAGCGGGGAACAGGTGGCGAGGGCAGGGCGTTATGCACGGGACCAAGGTAAAAGGTTACTAGGCCTGGCGACGAATCAAGATCGCCGGCTGGCAGTGGGGGGTTCTCCGAAGCGGTTCCGTCTCCGCAGGATATAAAGGCCGCGATCAGGGCGAAAAGGGGGATTGCCAGAAGGGGATTGAAGGGAACGGATGGAAGGCCATTATAGAGGCTTGCAAGGTAATGTGTTGAGGAACGCGAAGAGGCCGATACTTTCCAGAAACTGCTTGCTATTCTCCTGGCGATTCCAGTGACTGCAAGAACTCCGTCAACGGCCTGGCTTCCTGAGAAGAGGTGTTCATGTCCCTGATTACAACCTCACCTCGACTGATTTCATCGTCACCCAGGATGATGACATAGGGGATGCCCAGGGCGTTGGCCTGCCGCATCTGGCCCCTCAGGGCCCGAGAACCGCTGCTGAGGATGGCTCCCGCCCCGGCGCGGCGAATTCGTGATGCCAGTTCCAGTGCCGGCACGCGGGACGCTTCGCCCACGTTGGCAACGAGGTAGGTCGGCGAGGGTTCGTCGGGAACCTCCACGCCGCTGCGCTTCAGGTTCAGGGTAAGCCGTTCAAGCCCCGACCCGAAACCAATGCCGGGAGTTGGGCGTCCACCCAACTGTTCGACAAGACCGTCGTAGCGCCCGCCGCCGCAGATGGTGGATTGCGCGCCGGCGTCCTCGGGCTGTATTTCAAAGACGGTACGGGTGTAGTAGTCCAGCCCACGCACAAGGCGGTGGTCTATCTGGTAGGGAATGTCCATGGCAGAAAGGTATTCCCGAAGCTTGTTCCAGTGGTCCAGGCTGTCAGGGTCCAGGTGGTCCACCGAGCGGGGGGCTTCCTCCCCGATGGCCCGACAACTTTCCACCTTGCAGTCCAGCAACCGCAGCGGATTTCGCTCCAACCGGTTGCGGCAGTCTCCGCAGATGCTGTCGGACTGCTGTGAGTAATAGTCCTTCAATTGGGAAATGTACTGCGGGCGGCTTTCGCGGTCGCCGATGCTGTTGATGAACAGCCGGATGTCGGTCAAGCCCAGGGAGTGCATCAGGCGCCAAGCCAGCTCGATAACCTCGGCGTCCACCGCGGGGTTGGCGTCCCCCAGCACTTCCACGCCGAACTGGTGGTGCTGCCGGAAGCGGCCGGCCTGGGGTCGCTCGTAGCGGAATACGGGACAGAAGTAGTACATTCGCACCGGCTGGGGCAGGTTGTGCATCCCGTGTTCCAGGTAGGCGCGGCACACGGGAGCCGTTCCTTCGGGCCTCAGAGTGACCTGGTCACCGCCCCGATCCTCGAAGGTGTACATCTCCTTTTCTACAATGTCGGTGCCCTCGCCCACGGAGCGGACGAACAGACCGGCGTCCTCGAAGACCGGGCTGTCGATGCGGCCATAGCCGTAGCTGCGGGCCAGGGCAACGGCCTTGGCCTCTATGTAGCGGCGGTATTTCTGCTCTTCCGGGAGAAGGTCCGCAGTGCCTCTGGGAGCCTGGTACAACGGGTTACTCCGTAAGTGGAAACTGATAGATAATGGTGTCTACGGTTAATTTTAGCGGTGGAGGGCGTATTACTCAACCCGGGACTGAATTCCGGGCCGCTGGTTGCGCCGCCTGCTGGCCGCGTCGATGATTACCTGGAGCGCCTTTCGGTTGCTTTTACGGCGCTTTTTCTCAACCTTGCGGGTCCGTTTCTGGTCCCTTCTTTCGCCCCTCATCATGTCGTTTTCAAACCAACTCTTCTATCCTAACTGGGCCGTTGGCGTGGACGTCTATGGGTAATCGGTTGCGCCAGAGCGGGTTCATGCCAATACTTGGCCGCCCCCGCTCCTGGATATCTCTACCTACGCTTATTTTACACCACCCCTTCCTCTCGCAACTTCTCCAGTTCTTCCGGGGTTACGCCGCCGATGGCGCACAGGATTTCCTCGTTGTGTTCGCCCAGAAGAGGGGGCGCTTCGGCTGCGGTATCCGGGGACTCGGTCAGGCGGATGGGGTTGTTGACGGTGCGGAAGGGGCCGCCCAGGGAGTCGCCGCTTTCCACAAACATCTTTCGGGCCGCCAGGTGGGGACACTGGTCAATATCGGCGGCGTCCTGCACCACGCCCATGGAAAAGCCCAGTTCAATCAGCTTCTGGGCGATTTCCAGCTTGGGGACGTGCTGGGACCACTCCTCGATGGCGGGCACAATGTGATTGAAGTAGAACTCGCCGCTGATTCCCAGCCCCAGGTAGCGTGAATCTTCGATCAGGTCTTCCCGGCCGATGAGCTTCCACAGGCCCTCCCATTTCCCGCCTCCACCGCCGGAGCCGGCCAGCACCGCGTATCCATCGGAGGCCTTCAGGGCCAGTTGGGCGGTGATCATGTTCTCCCGGGCGCGGGTGGTAACCTGGCCGGTGGCCTGGTAGAAGGGAGTGGTGCTGGTGGTGTGGGCGACCATGCAGTCATACATGGCCATATCTACATGCTGGCCCCGACCTGTCTTGCGGCGGGTTTCCAGGGCCATCATTATGCCCAGGGCGGTCCACACTCCAGGCACCGAATCGCCGATGTTGTCGCCCACCATCTGGGGCGGGCCGTCCGGTGCGCCGGTAATCTCCATCCAGCCGCCCATGCCCTGGACGCAGGGGTTGTTGGCGGGCCAGTCGGAGTAGGGGCCGCGCAGGCCGTCGCTGTCGCCAAACCCCGTAATGCTGGCGTAGACCAGGCCGGGATTGAGTTCCCGGAGATGGTCGTAGCCCAGACCCAGGCGGCGCAGGGCGCCGGGGCCCCAGTTGTCCAGGAGTACGTCGGACTCCTTCACGAGGGTCTCGAAGATTTCCTTGCCCCGGGGTTGGCGCAAGTTGAGAGTTATGCTCTTTTTGTTGCGGTTGATGGCCAGGAAGCGGGCGCTGGCCTTCTGGCCGTCGGGGCCTTCGACAAAGGGTTCGTTGAGACGGGCGCGTTCCCCGGTACCGGTGCGCTCAATCTTGATTACCTCCGCCCCCATATCGGCCAGGATCATGGCGCAAAAGGGTCCGGCGACAATGTGAGTGGCGTCCAGGACCCGCAGGCCCTCCAGCGGGCGCGGCATCCCCTCGTTCTTGCTGGTCATCTCGATCCTCCCTGTGGCCAAAGCGGGTGTGGTGTGGCCGTAATATAATCCCCCGGCACGCCGGTGACAATTCACTCCCTGCCCCGGCAAATGGCAGATTCCCGCAAAGACGTTTCATCGCTACAGCATTGAGGTGTATGGCATACTGATAATATCCGCTGTCGAAGGCGGGCGGCGGCGGTAAAGAAAGACAGCCAAGGAGCGAAGGAATGACGACTTCCCAGACCAAGACAATTGACTGCCAGGTTCATTGTTACGAACGGAACCGCCCGGAACGTCCCTGGGCAGGTTACCTGCAGGGACCCGATGAGGTTACGGGCGACGATATGGTGGCGGCCATGGACGCCGTGGGTGTTGACGGCGCAGTCCTGATTTCACCGCTTTCAATGTACCGGTACGACGCCAGCTATGCACTGGAAGTTCACGCGAAGCATCCCACCAGATTTGGACTTGTCCGGCCTTTTGACCCCCATTCTGACTCCATACCGGACGAAATGGCGGAATGGGCCAGCAATGAAGGAGTGGTGGGTGCGCGGATTATGCTGACAGCCGAGCCGTTTGAGGCTGACCATCCCGGTCTGCACCAGATACTGGTTGCGGCCGCGGGGGTTGGGCTGCCGGTGAATGTGATGTGCTCTACCAAGCTGCCCCTGTTCCGCGAACTTGCTCGCCGACACCCGAATACCCGGATGATTGTTGACCACCTGGGAATCGCGCAGCCTCCGGCCCCACCCGCCCCGGATGAACCCTGGTCCGACTTGCCGGAAGTACTCTCGCTGGCGGAACTGGACAACGTGGCCATAAAAATCTCGGGCGCAGGCACCCTGTCCCACGAGCCCTTCCCTTATTCCGACATCTGGGAGCCGCTGCGTCAGATTTTCGATGCCTATGGGCTGGAGCGCTGCCTGTGGGGCACTGACTGGACCAGGGCCACCAATTTGCTGACCTATCAGCAGGGTGTGGACGCATTCAGGGTTACGGACCAGCTTTCTGACGATGAGCGCGCCATTCTTATGGCCGGGTCTTTGCGGGAAGTGTACCGGTGGGAACCTGGGCAAGGTTAAGGAGCAGCATTCCGGAACAGGACCGAAAAACCCCGGCCTGCTCGAGCCGGGGTTTATCCTTTGCCGGAATGGTGGAGGGCGCCTGGCCTGTCAGCAGGCAGTGTTGACTGCAGGCGCTGCTATTGCGTCTGGCCGCCGTCCACGGAGATTGTGGCGCCGGTCAGGTACCCGGACTTTTCCGAGGCCAGGAAGGCTACCATCTCGCCGATTTCCCTGGGCTTTCCCAACCGCTTCATGGGCACCCGCTTGGCCGCTTTCCTGGTCAGTTCTTCCAGGTCTGTCTCCTCGTCCCTTGCCTGCTTTTCCAGGTATTCCTTGAGTTCTTCCGTATCCAGCGCGCCGGTCAGCAGGCTGTTGACGGTGATGTTGAAGGGGGCCAGTTCCTGAGCCAGGGTCTTGAAGTAGCCGATAAGGTAGAGCTGGCGGGCGGTACCCTGGGGGGCGCCTTCCAGGACCTGTTGAGTTGAAGCGAGGTCCAGGTTGATAATTCGACCCCAGTGGTCCTGCTTCATGTAGGGGATGACTTCCCGGGTTAACCTGACTGCGCTGAGCAGGTGCCGCTCAACTTCCTCGGTCATCTCGCTGTCTTCTATGTCGGCCAGGGCGCGGCGATGGGGTTGGCGGGTGCGGACAACCAGGACATCTATCTGTCCGAAACGATTGAAGGTGTCCCTTACCACGCGTCGGATGTCCCTCGGTTCGGAAAGGTCAGCTGGCATGGCCAGAACGTTATGCTGAGTGCCGATACGGGCGACTTCAATTTCGGCGCTGCGGAGTCCATCCTCGTTTCGAGCGCAAAGGGCAACCTTTGCGCCTTCGCTGGCCAGCGCCATGGCAACGTGCTTTCCAATTTCCAACCCCGCCCCGCCGACAATAGCTACCCGATCTGCCAACCCGAGGTCCATATTCGAGATAACTCCTGCTGCCGGCAAATAATCGGGAATTTACATAACGCGGTGTCGCCGGCTCAATCAACCATATCTTAGCCAGCTTGAATTACAGCAGTATTACTATACGGCGACAACCTTCGTAGCTCTCCCCCAGTTGAGATAAACTCCGCATTATTCCAAAGGGCTTCGGCGGCTTGCTTTCGGACGACCTGGCGGTTTAAGGGTGACATTTGGCCCTAGATTCAGTGTAGGCTGCTGATTTCCTGGTGGCGGAAGCACGAGACGAGGTGGTCGTTGACCAGGCCCGCAGCCTGCATGAAGGCGTAGCAGATGGTGGGGCCCACAAACCGGAAGCCCCGCCGCCGCAGTTCCCTGCTCATGGTCTCCGACTCCGGCGAAGTGGACGGGGTGTCTTCCAGGGCGGTACGGTTGCTATTGACGGGTTGGCCGCCGACGAAGGACCAGATGTAGTCGGAGAAACCGGTCCCAGCCCGCTCAATCTCCAGCAGGGCTCGGGCATTGCCTATGGCGGCATTGATCTTCTGGCGATTACGAACTATTTCAGGGTTAGCCAACAGCAGTTTGACCTCATCGTCGCCGAATTGGGCAACCGTGGCGGGTTCGAAGCCGGCAAAGGCGCGGCGGTAGCCCTCACGCTTGCGAAGGATGGTCTGCCAGCTCAGGCCCGCCTGGGCGCCCTCCAGGATGAGAAACTCGAACAGCTTCCGGTCGTCCCGCAGGGGCGTTCCCCATTCCAGGTCGTGGTAGGCGATCATAAGCGGATCATCGCCGGGCCAGTTGCACCGCCGCACGTCTGCCATGTTGGATCAGTCCCCAGAGAAGGAATCAGCCGGACTTGCTCGAAGCAGGCAGGTCCGGCTGGATTTGGATTGACGCCATTACCCTGGCCAATGAGGCTAGATTACTGAGCGGGTCATCAGTTCCTGTATTTCTGATTCGGAATAACCCAGGTCCCGCAGGATGGCCTGATTGTGTTCGCCCAGGAGGGGTGGGTGCTGGTCCAGACCACCGGGAGTGCGGGAGAACTTTATGGGCAGGCCGGTCTGCTTGATGGAACCCAGGGTGGGATGGGAAATTTCCAGGAACATATCCCGGTGGAGCACCTGGGGGTCGGAGAAGACGTCGGCCAGGTCGTTGATGGGGCCGGCCGGCACGCTGTTAGCCTGGAGGTCCTTGACCCAGTCGTCGGCGTCCCTGGTCAGGAAGAACTCCTGCAGCAGGGGCGCCAATGCCGCGCGGTTCTCGACGCGGACGCCGTTTGTGGCATAGTCAGGGTGATCTTTCAGATCCTCGCGCTTCAACGCCTGGCAGAAACGCTCCCAGAGTCTTTCGGAGCCCACTGCCACGTTGAAATACTTGCCGTCCTTCGCCATGAATGCCTGGTAGGGTACCAGGGTGGGGTGGGCCTTGCCCAGCCGCTGGGGAGGCCGTCCGTAGGCGAAGTAGTAGCCGGCCTGGTAGGTGAGCCAGGCCACCTGGGCGTCCAGCATGGAAATGTCGATATACTGGCCCTCGCCATCCTGCTCCCGTCGGAAGAGGGCGGACATTACCGCGAAGGCGGCCCACATGCCGGCGCCAATGTCGGTAACGGCCACGCCGATCTTTTCGGGTTCGCCTTCCGGGTCGCCGGTAATGCTCATCAGGCCGCTGATGCCCTGCATGATCTGGTCGTAGGCTGGGCGGCTCTGATAGGGGCCGTCCTGGCCGAAACCGGAAATGGAGCAGTAAATAATGCCGGGGTTGGCCCGTTTGACAGTGTCGTACTCCAGGCCGAAGCGGGACATGACGCCGGGGGTGAAGTTCTCCACCACCACGTCCGAGCCTTCCACCAGTTTGAGGAAGATTTCGCGGGCCTTTTCTTCCTTGAAATTCAGGGTAAGGCTGCGCTTGTTGCGGTTAATGGACAGGAAGTACGCGCTCTCATCGCCAATGAAGGGGGGACCCCAGTGGCGAGTGTCGTCGCCGGTGCCCGGTATTTCAATCTTGATGACGTCGGCGCCGTAGTCTCCCAGCATTAGCGTGCAGAACGGACCGGCCAGAGCCCTGGTCAAGTCCAGCACGCGGATACCTTCAAGGGCCTTCATTCCGGTGATACCTCCCATATATGGACGAATATTGATTCGTGCCCATATTAACATAGGTGCAGGGAGGGCGAAATTGGAGAGAGCGCTTTGCTCAGGGCAATCGCATTTTAACGATTCCC
>JAJEDS010000366.1 GCA_022821365.1 Dehalococcoidia bacterium
CGCCTGCTGGTGGGAAGCCTGCCCGCCTTCCGCCCCACCAAGGACCTGCTCCACCAGGAAGGCATCTTCGCCGGCATATCCTCCGGCTCAGTCGTGTACGGGGCCATTCGCCAGGCCGAACGAATGGAGTACGGTAATATCGTGTGCCTGCTGGCCGACGGCGGCTGGAAGTACCTCAGCACAAGCCTTTGGACCAAGGACTACGAGGAGTTGGAGCAGGAAGTTCAGGGCAAAATCTGGTGGTAGCCACCCTGGATAATCCTGCAGCCCAGTGAAATAACGCTGGCGGCACAAAGCCAAGACCAGTCCCGATAGCTGCCCGGAAACTTGAACAGGCGTGGACAATTGGTCCCGCCTGTTCGTTGTTTTCGCTCTTCCGTAATGTATTTGTGGGATTCAGGGCTGGGCGCTCACACCGCCGGTGGACGAGCATTCGCCCTGGCTCAGGAGTCACTGCTCCTGGAAGCCATTCACCCGCATTCCTCTTCCCAGGAAATCCGCCTGAATCCAAAAGCTGCGTTTACCATGTGCGTTAAGTCCCAGCCCCGGCTGAAGCGTGAACCGTCTGAGACTCAGGGCAAGCCCCCAACCGAAGCTCAGGCCGGACTAAAGTTGAAAGCCCCTTAGGGCAATGTTATACTGCTTTAGTGCTTGTTTCGGAAAGCGGGGTAGACCCGCTTTCTTGTTAGTTAGCGCTTTGTTTGTATGACTGTTAGCAAGAACTGATACTTGGGAGGGTGGCAGTGAAAAGCGATTTTTTGATTGCATTAACTCAGTTGGCCGCCGAACGTCATTTGCCCAAGGAGCAGGTGCTGCAGGCCATTGAAGTGGCCTTGGCATCGGCCTTCAAGAAAGACAACCCGGTGGCCGGGCAGAACATCACGGTCACCTTGAATCCCAACACCGGCGATGTGAGCGTCTTCGCTCTGAAGACCGTAGTGGAGGAAGTGGAAGACCCTGCCCGCGAAATCTCCTTGAAAGACGCAGCCGCGATAAGGCGCGATGCGGAACTTGGCGACGAAGTGGCCGCGGCGGAGCCTCTACCCCATAACGCCAGCCGGATTGCAGCTCAGACAGCCAAGCAGGTAGTCCTGCAGCGCTTGAGAGAGGCGGAGAGGGAACTGCTCTACGAAGAGTTCCTCCAGCACCGGCAGGACATCATCACCGGCGTTGTTGAGCAGATGGAGGGCAACCGGACCATCACCCTGGACATGGGGCGGGCCCAGGCCATTATGCCCCAGGACGAACAGGTCCCCACCGAAAGGTACAAGAAGGGCCAGCGCATCAAGGTTTATGTCCTCGACGTCCGCAGCGGCCCCAAGGGCCCCGAAATCCTGGTATCCCGCAGCGACCGCAATATGCTGAAGCGCCTCTTTGAAATAGAGGTCCCCGAGGTTTACAACGGGACGGTGGAAATCAAGGCCATTTCCAGGGATGCCGGGTTCCGCAGCAAGGTTGCTGTTCATTCCACCCAGGAAGGGGTTGACCCGGTTGGCGCCTGTATCGGGTTGCGCGGAAACCGAATTCAGAGCATCGTCAATGAACTTCAGGGCGAGAAAATTGACGTGGTGCCCTGGGACGCAGACCCCAAGGCCTTCATTGCCAGGGCAATCAGCCCCTCGGAAGTTTCCCACGTAGAATTGAGTCCCACCGACCAGACCGCTATCGTCGTGGTGCCTGACCGTCAACTGTCCCTGGCTATCGGCAAGGAGGGGCAGAATGCCCGCCTGGCCGCCCGCCTGGTGGGCTGGAGGCTCGACATCAAGGGCTTGGCAGAGTGGGAGGAAATCAAGGAAACCCGTCAGCGTGAACTGGAAGAACAACGGCGTCTCGCAGCCCTGGAAGCTGCTGAAGCCGCCAGGGAAGCCGCCGAAGCGGAGGCCCAGGACGCTGTGGCGGAAGCTGAAGCCATTGTGGCGGAGGCCGAGCAAACCGGGGAGCAGTTGCAGCCCATCGCACAGGTAGAGGAAGCGGTTGCGGCAACTGAGGAAGAGACCGTAGCGGTTGCTGAAGTAGAGGCTATCGACGAGGAAGCCCTGCTGGAAGCCTTGATACGCGACGAGGAAGAATCAAAGGCCGAAGAGGTTGAACCGGAAGAGACCATCAGCGTAGATGATCTGGCATCCTTTACCCTCGACGACGTAATGGAAGAAGACGAAGAGGAAGAGGACGACCTCTTCCCCGATTTGCCCGAAGTACCCATTTTGACCCCGGACGCGGGAAAGATCCGCTTCGCCGAAGACCTGGTAGGAGAAACCCGTGGCGGTGGTCGCGGCGGTCGCCGTGGCCGGCGCAATACCGGCGGCGGAGCCAACCGGGGCGCACGAAGGGGTGGCGGCAGGTAACTGAATCCCTTCCCGGCCTTCCAACCACATACTATGGGAAGGAGGTTACAATTGGCCAAGCCCCGTCACGTTCCCGAACGCAGGTGCGTTGCCTGCGGGCAGCGAGCCCCCAAGCGTGATTTGGTCCGCATAGTTCGTACCCCTCAGGGCACGGTTCACGCCGATTCGACCGGCAAGTCTTCCGGCCGGGGCGCTTACCTGTGCAGATCCACGGATTGCTGGGACAAGGGCGTCCGCAGAGGCAGCCTGGAAAGAAACCTCCAGGTTACTATTTCCCCTCGGGACCGGGAGGTCCTGTTGGACTACTTTCGGCAATGGGTAGCTTCGGCTGCCCTGGTGGAGGGATAAAATGACAACAGAAGGACAAACGAGAAGTGGTCGCAGGGGCCCCTCTCGCACTTTGGTACTGCCCCAAACCCTCACGGTAAAGCATCTTTCCGACCTCATCGACCAGAGCCATGTAGACGTAATCAAGCAGTTGATGCGAAATGGCATCATGGCTTCCGTGAACCAGATGATCGACCACGAGGTCGCTTCCCTGGTTACCGCCGCCTACGGTATCCGCACCCGGGTGGCCGAGGAAGTCTCCGAAACCGGCGCTCTGGACAGCACTACCTTGGACGGAAATGCCAGCCAGGAAGACCCTGCCAACCTGGCAGAGCGCCCCCCAGTTGTGACCATTCTGGGGCACGTCGATCACGGCAAAACCAGCCTCCTCGATTCCATCCGGAACGCCCACGTCGCCGACCGGGAAATTGGTGGAATAACTCAGCACATCGGGGCTTACCAGGTAGAACACGAAGGCAAAAAGATTACCTTCCTGGACACACCCGGTCATGAAGCCTTTACTTCCATCCGGTCCCGGGGTGCGCGGGTTACCGATATTGCCATCCTGGTCGTAGCCGCCGACGATGGCATAATGCCCCAGACCGAGGAAGCCATAGACCACGCCCGTGCGGCAGAGGTTCCTATTGTCGTAGCCATCAACAAGATGGATCTGCCCGGCGCCGACCCGGAACGCGTGAAGCGCCAGCTGAGCCAGCATAATCTGCTGGTGGAAGACTGGGGCGGCGATATCATTTCCGTACCCGTCTCCGCCAGAACCGGCGAGGGCATAGATGACCTCCTGGAAAATATCGTCATCCTCTCTGAAATTTCGGAGCTTAGGGCCAACCCCCACCGGCCTGCCAGCGGCGTGATAATCGAGGCCAGGCTGGACCGCAAGCGCGGCCCCGTAGCTACCGTCCTTATCCAGGGCGGCACCCTGAATGTCGGAGACTATGTCGTAGCCGGCACTTCCTGGGGACGGGTGAAGGCTATGGCCGATGACCGGGGGCGAGTAACCAGCGATGTGGTTCCAGGGGCCCCCGCAGAGATCCTCGCCTTCGGCAGTGTGCCCGAAGCCGGTGAATTGATGACCGTTATGCCCAATGAAAGGACCGCCAGGGCCCTCGTCCAGGAGAGGGATCGCGCCAAGGCTTCCCAGCAGTCCCAGGTCAGGGCATTGACCCTCGAGGAAGTGGTCAAGCAAATTGACGCCGGTGATATCAAGGAATTGAACCTGGTGCTGAAGGCCGACGTTCAGGGCAGCGTGGAAGCGGTCCGGCAGTCCCTCGAACGTCTGACCGACACCGAAGCCCGGGTTCGCATCCTGCATGCGGGCAGCGGCAACGTTACCGAGTCCGACATATTGCTGGCCAGTGCATCCGACGCTATCGTAGTGGGTTTCTCCGTTGGCGAGGAAATCGGTGTCGAGCGAATGGCCGAGCGCATGGGTGTCCAGGTTCGCCATTACAACATCATCTACCAGATGATCGATGACATTGGTCAGGCTCTGCACGGTATGCTGGAACCCACTTTCACAGACGTTGTACTCGGCGAGGCCGAAATCCGCGAGATCTTCCCATCCAGGCGCGGCATCAACATTGCCGGTTGCCGTGTAGTCAGCGGCAGAATGAACCGTGGCGCATCCATTCGTGTGCTGCGGGAAGGGGATCTGCTGGGCGATACCAGCATCGCCAGTCTGCGCCATTTCCGCGAAGAGGTAAATGAGGTTACCAACGGAATGGATTGCGGAATACTCCTCGATGAATTTAACGATTTCGAGGTTGGCGATGTCCTCCAGGCCCACCGACAGGAAAGGGCCCAGCGTTAGGCCGTTCAGATCCCGACCTACTTCGCCCGGCCACCTGGAATTGGTTGGTCGGGCGTCCACAGGTAATTTCTTCACTAATTCTTGGCCCCGGAGAAAACTATGACCCGCCGCGCCGACAAAATTAATGGATTGCTGCGCCAGGAAATCAGCCTCCTCCTGTCCAGGGAAATCAAGGACCCTCGGCTTAACGGCATCATCAGCATCACGGAAGTCCAGACCTCTTCCGACCTCCGCAACGCCCGGGTGTTCGTTAGTGTCCTTGGCGACCAGGACACCAAAGAAGCCGCCCTGGACGGAATACAATCCGCCGCCTCCTTCCTGCGCAGGTCCCTTCGCGACCGCCTGAAGCTCCGCTACGTGCCCTTCCTCAAGTTTGCCCTTGACGAGAGCATAGAGAATGCCGATGCTCTGCTCCGGGTCATGGACCGCCTTCAGGATGAGCCAGCCGCAGTGCCGGATTTGGAATCCTTGCCAACCTACTCTGGTCCCCTGTCATTCTCGCGCCGGAGATGAACCCTGTGGCCGGAGAACATTCCGCGACCAGGAACCAGACTTACCCAGCCGTTAACGGTTTTCTCAACCTGTACAAGCCCGTTGGTATCAGCTCGATGGAGGCCGTGCGTCAGATCAAGCGGATCACTGGGCAGCGCAGGAAGGTTGGCCACGCCGGAACAATGGACCCCCTGGCCCGGGGAGTCTTGCCTGTCTGTTTTGGCCAGGCCACCAGGCTGATGGAATACGTGGTGGACGGAAGCAAGCTCTACCGCATGGTCGTCCGGCTGGGCGCTGCCACCCAGACCTATGACTCAGAAGGAGAACCTGAACCGGTTCGTGAGCCCGACTACGTGACTGCGGAGATGGTGGAACAAGCCTGCCTGCCTTTTGTCGGAATAATCGACCAGAAGCCGCCCATGTACAGCGCGGTAAAGGTGGACGGGCAGCGGCTCTACAAGCT
>JAJEDS010000122.1 GCA_022821365.1 Dehalococcoidia bacterium
CCACAGGAGGACGAAATGCCCATAATTGACCATTCCCAGGCTCCAGAGGATCCGGGGCGGCCCGGTTACCGAAACTGGGACGTTGCTGGCCAAGAGCAAGGGGTTACCAGCACCTGCAGCATCAATACCGCCGAACCCGGCGCCGGCGCTCCCCTTCACACGCACACCATTGATGAACTGATCGTCATTATGGAAGGGACCCTGGAGGTAAGCATGGACGGCGAAACCCAAACCGTGGGGCCGAACCACACCGTGGTTATCCCGCCCGGGGCTGAGCACAGTTTCCGGGTTACCGGCGAGGATACGGCGCACCTGCTGGTCTTTTTCCCCGCGTTGAATCCTTATTCCGGGGAACATACCCACTACCTGGAAGGGGCCCGGCCCGCTTCTGTCGGCGATTAAATGAGAAGTCGATCCGGACTTCTCATTCAGGAAGCCTGCCCTGGACTTCCATTCAAGAGGCGTTCATTGAGAGGAGGAGATTATGACCTGGATCAGACAGGAAGACGTGGACATGCCCTGCATCATCAGTTCCATGTCCATAAATCCGAAGATGATGGAGGCGGTACGCAACCTGAACCAGGCCATCAGCTTCGGCGGATCCGAGTTGACCAGGGTTCAGGAAGAGTCCATCGCTGTAGCGGTGTCGGTGATAAACCGCTGCCGCTATTGAGCATCCTCCCACGGAGGGTTCCTCCGTCAACACTCGGACGACCCGGAATACGCCAGCCACATACTGCACGATTACACCACTGCCGATATGGACCCGCAGACCCGTGGAATGCTGGATTTTGCAGTCAAGCTGACCAGGCATCCGACGGAAATGAGGGAGTCAGACGTTCTGCAATTGCGGGAACTGGGCCTGACCGACGAGCAAATACTCTCGGTAGTGGGGATAACCTGCCTGTTTAACTTTATGAACCGGCTGGCCGACGGCCTGGGTGTGGATATCGACGCCAACCGGCAACAGGCCATGGACCGTTGGGTAACGGGCCCGGCCCGTGACCAGGAATGGTTGTGGGCGTTCAAAGGGCAGCGGGTTTAGCCATCTGAACCCGACAGTATTTGCCGTCACCTGGCCTCTTGCTACAGTCCCGAGAAGCCATTCAAGGCGCGTTAACCCGGGATTCGAAGGGACTGGATCAATTGTACCTGACGACACAGGGGCAGGCTTCATGCCTGCCCCGCAGTATTTAATCCCGGTTTAACGCCACTGCCCGCTCAGTCGGGCCTGTCGGAATGTATGCCGGACTTGCTCCAGTAGTCCCACAGGTTGGCGGCGTTCATCCGCATAACCCTGGGGGAAGTGCCGTCCTGCCCTACATCCATGGGGTAGCGGTCGGTAAGGTCGGTCAGGTTTTCCACCGCTTCGTCCCGCGTCATTCCCCGCTCCACCGCCTGGCGGGCGTACTCCTTCCACTCCAGGATGTACTCCCCCTGCTCGTCCAGATAGCTCTTGTCGCAGCGGCGGCCATGGCCGGGGATGAAAATCTCTTCGTCCAGCCGGCGCAGGGACTCCAGCGCCCGCAGCCACTGGTCGGGATTGGCTTCCTGGATATATGTCTGGACCTGGTGGAAGATGTTGTCGCTGGTGAACACCACGCCTTCTTCCTTGATGAGAATGGCCGCCTGATAAAGGGTGTGGCCGGGCATGTGGATCATCTGGAAGGTGTGGTCCCCCACGTGCAGGGTCATGCCGTTGCGGAAGGTGATAACCGGCGCGTTGGGCGTGTAATTCTCCAGCAGGGCCGGTTCCTCCGGCCCCATCCCGGCAACCCGGGCAACGTGCTCTTCCAGGTTGGTATCCAGGATCCGTTGCCGGACCCCCTTGTGGGCAATTACCGGCACGTCAAAATAGGCATTTCCGGTCCAGTGGTCGCCATGAGGTTCGGTGTTAATGATGTAGAGTAGCTCGCCGTGCCTGGCAATTTCTTCCTTCAACTTCAGGGCGTCGCTGGGTTTCTGGGGGCTGTCAATCATCACTACGCCTTCCGATGTAACCACGAAGCCATGGTTGCAACCCCGAATTTGGGTTTCCGCGAATACGCTGCTGCTTACCTGTTCCATCTTCTTTCCCCCTTGATTGTTACACTCAGGGTGTCCTGCGCCCGAGGGGCCATGTTTGTATTTCTGCCTAATTCAGCTGCCTCAGCTTGGGGTCCAGGCGGTCCCGCAGCCAGTCGCCAAAGAGGTTGAGTGACAGGACCGTCAGGAGAATGGCAACGCCGGGCATGGTGGAGATCCACCACGCATCGGCCAGGAAGTCCCGCCCGTCGGCTACCATGGAACCCCAGGCCGGGGTGGGCGGAGGCACGCCCGCCCCCAGGAAGCTGAGTGTGGATTCCACCAGGATTACAATGCTCACCTGCAGGGTAGACACCACGATGAGGGTGTTGATCACCCCCGGGAAGAGGTGGACGAACAGTATACGCGGCGTCGAAGCGCCGGCCACCTTGGCCAGGGACACGTAGTCCATAGTCTTCAGCTGCAGCACTTCGCCACGAATCTGGCGGGCGAACCGCACCCAGATGAACAGTACCAGCACCATGGTGGTGATGAAGAAGGACTGGCCTACCGCTACCACCAGCACCAGGGCTACCAGCACTAAAGGCAGTGCCAGAAAAATATCCACGATGCGCATGAGGAGTTCGTCCACCAGGCGGCCAAAGTACCCGGCGATAAGGCCAAGTCCGGTACCGATGGCCCCGCCGATACCCAGGGTAACGCCGGCGATGATCAGGGATATGCGCGCCCCGTAGATGATACGGCTGAGAATGTCCCGTCCCAGGTCGTCGGTTCCCAGCAAGTACCTGGAATTTCCGCCCTCCCGCAAAATAACTTCGATCTCTCCGCCCAGGACCGCGTTGGGGTCGATGCGCTGGGCCCTGGAAATGGAAATCTGGCGGTGGCTTAAACCAGGTTCAGGAAACTCCACCACCATCTTGGTCGTGGTGCGCTCACCAATCCAGGCCGGAGGCAATTTCTGATCGGCCAGATTTCCCTTATGGGGGTCGTGGGGAGCAATGAGTGGGGCCAGGATGCCCGTGCCTGCCACCAGCAAGAGAAGGAATACGGAAATTCCCAGGAAAAAATGCCGGCGGCGAAGTCTTCGCAACCACTGGGTAACGTTT
>JAJEDS010000345.1 GCA_022821365.1 Dehalococcoidia bacterium
GGGGGTGAGGGCCCCGCAATGCACAACCACATAAACACTGGGTTCCGGCCATTTGAGGTCATTTCCCCCGCCACCACCGCCAATCTGGGCCCCGGGTTCGATTGTCTTGGCATGGCGTTGGACCTGTGGAACAGGCTGGAAGTTATTCCCGTCCCCGCCCAACCCCCTTCAACGGGCGTAGGGGCGGGTCTTGTGCCCGCCCAAACCGGCGGCGATTTGGTCCATATCACCGGAGAGGGCGCCGGCGTTCTGGCCACCGACGCCACCAACCTTACCGTCCGCTCCATGCTCTTCCTGTTCGACGAGGCCGGACTGGAAATGCCTTCCCTGCGCCTGCGCTGCCATAATGTCATACCCCTGAGCCGGGGCATGGGCAGCAGCGCCGCCGCCATCGCCGGCGGCCTGGTTGCCGCCAATCACCTGTGCGGCAACCCTTATTCCGGCAATGAGTTGCTCGAGATGGCTGCAACCATAGAAGGCCACCCCGATAACGTGGCGGCCGCCGTCCTGGGCGGCCTCCAGCTGGTCGTGTCCGACACTTCCGCCCAGCCTGAGGTAGGAGCGGGTCTTGTGCCCGCCCTTGCGGATGCGGGTGAACCGCCTCCCTCACCTTCCCCCTCCACGGACGTAGGGGCAGGTCTTGTGCCCGCCCACCCTGGGGCTGAATCCGCCCCGCAGACCCAACTCTACACGGCCCCCATTCCCGTGCCCGAAGAAATCCAGGCCGTCCTGTTCATTCCCGATGCCCGCATCGCCACCGCCGACGCCCGGGCGGTTTTGCCCGGCCAGGTTACCATGGCCGACGCCGTGTTCAACATGGGCCGCGCGGCCCTCCTGGTGGCCGGCATGGCATTGGACCGGCCCGAGTACCTGGACGTGGCAACCCAGGACAAGCTGCACCAGCCCTACCGCCAGCCCCTGTTGCCGGCCATCAAGCTGCTCTTTGCGGCGGCCCGCAACGCCGGCGCCCTGGGCGTGTTCCTCTCCGGCAGCGGCTCCACCGTCCTGGCCCTCACCCGCGGCCGCGAAATGACCATAGCCTATGAAATGTTCGAGGCCGCCCGCCTCACCGGCACCTCCGGCCGCCTCGAAATCACCCGCCCCACCACCCGGGGCGCCCACGTAGTCAATTAGGAATTACCAATTAGCCATGAAAAGTTAGAAGTTAGAAGTGGGGAGTAACCAATCTTTAATTCGTAATTCGTAATTCCCGACCGGAGGACTGTCAATTTGGACCTGGTAATCCACAAGTACGGCGGCACCTCCGTCGCCGACGCTGAAAAAATCGCCAGCGTGGCCCGGAAGATCGGTCAAGTCAGGGACTCCGGCCGCAGCATCGTTGCGGTGGCTTCGGCTATGGGCGACACCACCGACGAGTTGATTGACCTGGCCCACACCGTCGCCGACGAGCCCGATCCCCGGGAGTTGGACCTGCTCCTTTCCACCGGTGAGCTGGTCTCCTGCACCCTGCTGACCATGGCCCTGCGCAGCCTGGGCTACGACGCCATCACTCTCAGTGGATTCCAGGCCGGCATCCGCACCGACGATATGTACGGCAAGGCCCGTATTTTCAGCATCGACCCAGCCCGGGTGCAGAGCGAACTGTCCGACGGCAAAGTGGTCATCGTCGCCGGGTTCCAGGGCATCACCGAGGACATGGACATCACTACCCTGGGCCGGGGCGGCTCCGACACCACCGCCGTGGCCCTCGCCGCCGCCCTCAACGCCACCCGCTGCGATATTTACACCGACGTGGACGGCATTTATACTGCCGACCCGCGCATAGTGCCCAATGCCCGCAAGCTGGCCGAAATCGGCTACGAGGAAATGCTGGAACTGGCCAGCTACGGCGCCAAGATGCACCCCCGCTCCATTGAACTGGGGGAGGCCAACGACGTGCCCATCTACGTTGCATCGAGTTTCGGAGACGCGCCAGGTACTTTGATTCACCGGGTAGAAAAAGTGAAGGAACTAGAGAATAGGGTCAAGGTTACGGGAATCGCCTACCAGGCCAACATTGCCAAAATCACTGTCCGGTCGCTGCCCGACAGGCCGGGAATTGCGGCGGCGCTGTTTGAACCCCTGGCTGCCAGGGGCATTAACGTGGACACCATCGTCCAGAACACCAGCCTGGAGCGCATCACCGATATCAGCTTTACCGTCAACCGCTCCGACCTGGCCCAGGCCCATGCCGAGGTCCAGGCCCTGCTTTCCCGGCTGGGAGGGACTGAAGTCATCAGCGACCCCACCCTGGCATCGGTCCACGTTGTCGGTTCGGGTATGCAGAACACGCCCGGCTACGCGTCCCGCATGTTCCGCATCCTTGCCGAGGGCAACATTAACATCGACATGATAACCACTTCCGAGATTCGAATTTCCTGCATCATCAAGGAAGACCAGGTGGCCGACGCGGTCCGACTGCTGCATGAGGGTTTTCAACTGGGCGAAGAAGACTGATAGCTCTTACCACCCGGCAGGGAGGCCCCGTGACCCAGCCCTTTCTTTCCGTCGTAATTCCGGCGTACAACGAAGAAGCACGGATTGAGGCTACGCTGGAGCAAGTCCACTCCTACCTGTCACTCCAGTCCTACCCTTGGGAAGTCGTGGTGGCCGACGATGGCAGCATCGACGGTACCGCGGAGCTGGTCGCCGCCTTTGCCAGCGAAAATCCATTGGTTCGGCTGCTGACCCTGGAACACCGGGGCAAGGGGTGGGCTGTGAAGCAGGGAATGCTGGCGGCGGCGGGAAGTTACCGGTTCCTTTGCGACGCCGACTTGTCCATGCCGGTGGAACAGATAGAGCGGTTCCTGGAGCAGGAAATTGGGGGAATCGACATCCTGGTGGGGTCGCGGGAACTGCCGCAGTCCCGCCGGATTGGCGAACCGGCTCGCCGGCACCTGATGGGCAGGGTGTTCAACCTGCTGATCCGTATGCTGGCCCTGCCGGGAATTAGGGACACTCAATGCGGGTTCAAGCTCTTCAGGGCGCAGACCACGGCGGCCCTGTTCGAGCGGCAGACTCTGTGGGGCTTTGCCTTCGACGTGGAGGTTCTTTACCTGGCTCGGCAGGCGGGCCTGGTGGTCAGGGAGGTGGCCATCGACTGGCACTACCGGGAGGGCAGCAAGGTACGACCCTTCCGGGACGCGGCAGCCATGGCGCGCGATGTCATCAAAATACGTTGGCGATTGTGGGTCCGAAAGTGAAGATTCTTTACGAAATTAGTATTTCTGGTAATGTTCAAGTAATATTGATTCACTAACCTATTTCTAAAGTTAATGTAAGCACGGCAAGTTATCCGGCCAGGGGTTCCAGAATTATGTCCAAAATATAAGAATTGTTTAAATCCAAGACCAAAATACCTTGACCTTCCTCCATCGGATAATGTACTTAATCAGGCACAGTTTATATCGGAAGGTCCGACACCAGAATTTATCATTATTTGTGGTTTTCCCGGAGAGATTCAGTTATGCAAACTACCAAGACATCAGACAAGAGCAGACTAAGACGCGAGTGGAGCAAGGAAGCAATTGACCTGGCGATGAAGGGCGATTGGCAGCGCGCCACCGAGGTTAATCAGGCCCTTCTCACCCTATACCCCGATGATGCCGATGCCAGGAATCGCCTGGGGCACGCGTTTATCGAGTTGGCGGAATATGCCAGGGCCCGCGAGGTGCTGGCAGAGGTCGTGGCCAAGGCCCCTTACAACAACATTGCCCAAAAGAACCTGGCGAGACTGGAACAACTGGAAAACGCGCCGGCCGAGACCAAGCAGGCCAGGAAGTCTGGTGGTTTTTCCAAGTTCTTTATCGCGGAGAGCGGCAAGTCCGGCACCACGGTGCTTCAGCACACCGCCGGAACCAAGATTCCGGCCAGCGTGGCCCCGGGAGATGCGGTAACGCTGGTCGCCCAGAATCAGGCGATCTTTGCGTACGTCCGTGAAGGCGACTTCCTGGGCAAAGTTGAGGCCAGGCTCGCCAGCCGCCTGGCGCGCCTGATGGCCGGCGGCAACCGCTACGAGGCTGCCGTTGTAGGTATCAATGACTGGGGAGTTTCTATCATCATTCGGGAGGCCTACCGGCACCCCAGCCTTCACAACATCAGCTCCTTCCCTACCAACAGCCGGGCGGAGCGCCGCCCCTTGGCCAGCCAGAACGTGCTGAACTACCTCGACAGCGATGAACTGGACGAGGATGAAGAGGGCGCGGTGGAATTTGTCAAGATCAACGGCTTTGACGGGGAGTGGGACGAGTAGCCATATCCCTTGTAGCCAGATCTTATGCGACCAAAGCAGGACGGGCCGGACATCAAGTCCGGCCCGTCCTGTTTCTGGACCGCTGCGTCTGGTCGGCCGCTGCTAGTAAAGGTGGCAGGACACCCGGTGGCCAGGAGCCACTTCCTTGTCCACAGGCACTTCCTCAGAGCACTTGTCCATGGCAAAGGGACACCTGGGGTGGAACCGGCACCCGGAGGGCGGGTTAATCGGTGACGGCACTTCGCCGGTCAGCACAATTTCTTCCCTCACCAGGTCTGGGTGCGACGGCAGGGCTGCCGAGAACAGGGCCTTGGTGTAGGGGTGCAGCGGGTTCTGGTAAAGCTCTTCCGTCTCCGCGTACTCCACAATCTGGCCCAGGTACATCACCGCCGTCTGGTGGGCCATGTACCGCACCGTGGCCAGGTTATGGGCAATCAGCAGGTAGCTTACGTTGTATTCCTGCTGCAGGTCCACCAGCAGGTTCATAATCTGGGCGCGAATGGACACGTCCAGGGCCGATACCGGCTCATCCAGCACGATCATTTTGGGGTAGGAAGCCAGGGCCGATGCCACGGCGATCCTCTGGCGCTGACCGCCGCTGAACTCGTGGGGGTAGTTGTTGGCCTGCTCGGCGTGCAGTCCCACCTGGGACAGCACTTCGCTCACCCGCTCGTCCCGTTCAGTGTTGCTGACCTGACGGTTGACCACCAGGGGCTCCGAGATAATGTCCCGTACCCTCATCCGCGGGCTCAGGGAAGACCAGGGATCCTGGAAAACGGCCTGCACCGTGGTGCGATAGTCCTGAAGTTCCGAGCCCCGGAAGTCCTGGATGTCCTTGCCGTCCAGGAGAATTTGACCCTCGGTGGGCCGTTCCAGGCGAAG
>JAJEDS010000156.1 GCA_022821365.1 Dehalococcoidia bacterium
GTGATCAATCGGACCTCAACGCCCCTGGCGGCGTGGGCCGCCAGCGCGCCGCCCACGGGGAAGGCTTCATCGTCAGGATGAGCGAAACAGGCCAACAGGCGGTGACCGACCATATCAGTTTTCCTCGCATTCGTCATTAGCAACTTTAGCAGCCGATTTCTTTCATTCTACCAAAGCTGAACCTGGCGGCGCATGTTGAGGGCGGAGTTAAGCGGGGCAATCGCGTTTTGAGCATTCCTTTCACCGCAGAGGCGCAGAATACGCGGAGTGACGCAGAGATTCTCAGCGCTGCTCCGCGATGCCTGGCTTTCCGCGGTGAGAATGGGGCTTGAAGAAAAGCAATTACGGTTTGCGTTGGCTGGCGTTTGGCTGGATAATTGCGCCACAACCTGATCTTCCTGCGAGGGAGGCGCTGTTATGTCCAAGGTAAATATGATCCACCACATTAACATCCAGATCACCGACCGGGAGCAGACCCGGGAGTGGTACGAGCGAGTGCTGGGGGCTGAGTTTCTAGACCGGGGGCCGGCATTGAACCGCCGTCAACTACAGCTGCGCCTGGGAACGGGTGAAATCCACACGTCCGACACCGACAACCTGGTGAAGGTACCCAGGGTCCACTTCGCCATTGAGGTGGAGGACTTTGATGTCATGCTGGCTCACCTGGAAGAGCAGGGCGTTCCCTATACCAGGACTGCCGGCGGTTCCTTCACGGGTACCGGCGGCGAAGACCCCCGGCAGGGCATCCGGGAAGACACGGGCGAACGCTTTACCTACATCAGCGACCCCGACGACAACCTGATCGAGCTTGTGTTCCACCCCCGTGGGCTGGAAAGCTCTTCCGGCGACGCGCTCGGCCTGACCCGTGATTCGGGCAATGTGCGCTGGAGGCAGATAGAGGGCTTCGTTGAAGCTGCCTATGACGAGGAACGGACTCCGGTAAGTTAGCCTGCCGGGGTCCATTTCCCGCAGGTATTGACTTGGGCCACAATCCGTTACAAGCTAGGGACATCTTCTCCACAGGAGTGTGCAAATGGGCTATACCACTGACATGTACGAGGGCATGATTGCGGAGACCACGACCATTCAGGGCCATAACGGGGACTCCATAGGCGCTTATGTCGCCAAGCCCCTGGGCGCCGGCCCCTTCCCCGGCATGGTGCTGATTCACCACGCGCCGGGCTGGGACGAATTCTACCGGGAAACTGCCCGCCGCTTTGCCCACCACGGCTACCTGACCATCTCTCCAAACCTCTATCACCGCAACGGCCACGGCGACCCGGTTGAGATTGCCGGCCGCGTCCGCGAGTCAGGCGGCATACCCGACGACCAGGCCCTGGGAGACATCGGGGGAGCAATGCGCTTCCTGCGCACCCTGCCCAACCTTAACGGCAAGGTGGGCGTTTTCGGGACCTGTTCCGGCGGTCGCCTCACTTTCCTGACCGCCTGCCGGGTCCAGGGCTTCGATGCTGCCATCGAGTGCTGGGGCGGCCGGGTAGTTGCCGGCGCGGACGAACTGACTGAAAACCAGCCCGTAGCCCCCATCGACTACTCCGCTGACCTGTCCTGCCCCCTGCTGGGGTTGTTCGGCAACGAGGACGCATCCCCCACGGCTGAGCAGGTGAACCAGCACGAAGAGGAGCTGAAGAAACACAACAAGAGCTACGAGTTCCACCGTTACGATGGCGCCGGCCACGGTTTCTTCTACTACGATCGGGCTATGTATCGCCAGGAGCAGGCCGTGGACGGCTGGAGCAAGATCTGGCCCTTCCTGGAAAAGAACCTGGGCTAAGTCGCTCCCTTTGCCCCTCTCTGCCATCGCCGCTGACTTGACGGCGATGGCAGACTTTTTTGGCAAATTCTTTCGTGTCTCAGGACACCGGCTTCGTAAGCCGTTCCGCAAAAAGCTCAGTAAGCGCCCCGGAATCCACGTCCAGGCAGACTTGGGCATTGGTTTCCGCTGCCTGCCAGTCGGCTACTGTCTGGCCTCGGGTTAGCTCGCTGCGAGTCTCTATCTCCACCTGCGCCGGTTTTACCGTGAACAGGTCCGGCTTGATTGCGTACCCAACGGCCGGCATATCGTTGTAGCGTACGCCATCATCGGGCCCGATCCTTCCGGTCGTGATATAGGCTTTCCGCAAATATGCCGTGGCCCGAGACAACAATTGGGCGCCGGGATTGGAGCTGCCGGCAATAGCTTCCAGTTGCGTGGGCGTCACGGTTACCCGGTTGCACACGTCCAGCCCTACCTGCACGATGGGGGCGCCCGACTGGTAAAGAATGGACGCCGCCTCCGGGTCTTCATGCAGGTTGGCAGTGGCAACCTGCGAGACATTGCCGGGAACGGTTACTGCCCCGCCCATGACAATGACCTCCCTGACCGATCCGGCAAATTCGGGCTCCAACGACAGAGCCAACGCCACGTTGGTCATGCGCCCCAAAGCCAGGATAGTAACTTCGCCCGGCCTTGCCATCACCGTTTCAATCATGGCCACCGCGGCGTGCTTGCCGGCAACGGCAACAACCGGACCGGTTTCTTCTTTCGCAATCGTGACGCCGCCCAGGCCGTCGCCGCCGTGGATGTGAGAAGCCCAGCCCTCATTGGCCGGACGCAGCAAAGGCTTGCCGGCTCCCCGGTAAACCGGAATATCGGTTCTGCCTGCGGTCTTCAACAAGTGCAGGGCATTGGCGGTGCAGGTATCGACGGAGGAGTTGCCGTAAATGGTGGAGAGGGCCACCACCTCCAGTTCAGGACTTGCCAGGGCCAGCAGCAGCGCCGCCAGGTCGTCAATGCCAGGGTCCGTGTCGATGATTACCTGCTTCATACCGTAGGCTCCTGCTCCTGACGTATTATTTCTCTTGCCTTGAACGTGGCCTCTCCTGTTGGCGTGAGCAGCGCGAGGTGGGTGGCTAGGTGAAGAGGGGCATTACCTTGTCGCCCAATAGCCGCATGGACTTGCGGACTTTGTGGGTGTCCATTTCGCCGGTGTTCAGCTTCAGCATCAGGTTGCGGACGCCGATGTCCCGCATTTCTGCCACCTGGTCAGCCACCTGGGAAGGCGTACCCAGGATGAAGGCCTGTTCGAGAACTTCCCCCGGCGGCGCGGGGCGGTTCGGGTCCGGAGGAGGAAATCCGCCTGGGTTATATACATCCCGGGCGTGTAGGATATGCGTGCGTTCTCTTTCAAAGCCGTATGACTCAATATCCATGGATTCTTCATAGGTTTCGGCCACAAAAAGGTCTCGTGAAGCCCAGCACTGTTCCAGCGCCGCCTCTA
>JAJEDS010000329.1 GCA_022821365.1 Dehalococcoidia bacterium
GTTCGCCTACTACGTCTGCGCCAGCCTGTTCCGCGAAGGGGCCGGAGCCTGCACCGCCCGCTACCTGAACGCCACCAAGGTGGAGGACCTGGTGATCGAGAAGGTCAGGGAGCGGATTCTCACCGAGGAGACCATCACCGAGCTGGTGACGTTGGTGGCCGAGGAGATCGACAACATCGCCGGTGAGGTCAACGGACGGCTGACGGCCATCAACAGCGAGCTTTCCGACGTGGACAGCCGGTTGGAGAACCTCTACCAGGCTTTGGAAACCCAGCAGTTGCCCCTGGAGGTCCTGTCGCCTCGCATCCTGGCCCTGAAGAGCCGCCAGGACCAACTGACGGCGGCGCGGGAGGAGGCCGAGTTCCAGTTGGAGCAGCGACGGGCGGAGTTGCCCACCTCGAAGGAGATCAAGGGGTACGTGGCGGACTTCCGAGCCCTATTCCAGGAAGGGACCTTCCCGGAGCGGAAGGCGCTCATCCGCAACTTCGTTGAGGGCATTGAGATCGTGGACGAGGAGGCTACGCTGACGTACACTATCCCCATGCCGCAGGACGGGATCACGCGGGAGTCGGCGTCGGTTCTCGATTTTGTCCAGTCCGGCCCACCATTCACCCAGGCTACGCCCCCACGAATTCCCTTATGGCCATGAAGTATTCGTTGATGCCCCGGTAGAGCAGGTCGTTGTGGCCGGCGCCGGGGATGGTTAGGATGCGCTTCTGCTGGGAGGCGAAACTTTCGTGCATTTCCCGGGCCTGCTCCACGGGGGCCAGGGTGTCCATTTCGCCGTGGATTACCAGGGCGGGCATGGTGATGGAGGCCACCTTGGCCCGGTAGCCGGTTTCAAGCTGTTCGGCGACTGAGGGTTCCAGGCCGTGGCAGAAGTTGCCCAGGATGGGGCGGCCACTTTCGATGATTACTCCCTGCAGCGCCCCTTCGGGGCTGTTGGCCGCAAGTTCGAAGGCGGCGTGGCGGCCCATGGAGCGGCCCATGACGTACAGGCTGCCGGTGAAGCCACCGGCCTCCAGGATGCGGGCCACCTCGTCCCGTACCTGGTGGGCATCGGAAAGCATGAGGCTGAAGTAGGGCAGGCCGCCGCTGTTGCCGTAGCCCCGGTAGTCGGCCACGAAGAAGTTGACTCCCACCTGGTTGTAGATGGGGGCGATGTTGTCGTAGTCGGCCGCCGTCTCGCCGTTGCCATAGAAGAAGAGGATGGTGGGCTGGCCCTGGGCCACGGGAAAGAAGCGGCAGGACAGGCTGATGTCGTCGGCAACGGATATGGCAAAGTCCTGGGCGCCGGCGGGCGTGGGCGTCCAGTTGCACCGGGGATAGAAGGAGTTCATGGAAATCTCGGGCCGGTCCAGCGCCGTGTAGTCGGTGGTCATCATACTTCGCCCTTTTGATTAAATTTACATGGATGGACAGGATGAACAGGATGGGGTTGGTTGAAGGCGGAGAGGCTTTGTGCAGGCGAACCAATTAAATCCTGTATATCCTGTCCATCCATGTTGGAATCCGGTTAAACCTCGTGGCAGGCCCAGGCCTTGATCAGGTGGTGGGCAATGGCGATGGGGCCGGGGAGGCGCAGCTTCTCGCTCTTTTCCTCCAGGGCCAGCAGGACCTCGGAGCGGTCGAACCACTGCACGTCGGTCATCTCCTCGTCGTCCATGTTGATGCCGGTGCTGTCGGCCTCGGCGTGGCAGCCGATCATCAGGGAGGAGGGGAAGGGCCAGGGCTGGGAGGAGTGGTACCGTACCTTCCTGACGCGGATTCCGGCCTCCTCCATCACCTCACGGGCCACGGCCTCCTCGATGGCCTCGCCCTGGTCCATGAACCCGGCCAGGGCCGAGTAGCGGTTCATAGCCTGGAGCCGACCCCTGGACTGGCCCAGGAGACAGCGTTCGCCGTCGTGGACCAGCATTATTATCACCGGGTCGGTGCGGGGGAAATGCTCGGACTTGCAGGCGGGACACTCGCGCTTCTGGCCGCCGCGACGCACCTCGGTGGGGTGGCCGCAGACGGAACAGTAGCCGTGGCGGTTGTGCCAGTTGACCTGGGCGCGCCCCTGGGCCATGATGCCGGCCTCTACGCCGCTGAGCAGGTTTTCGGCGGCGGCCCGGGCTTCCTCGAAACGGTAGCTGCCCGTGGCCTCGACGGCGGCGGCGGCCGACTCGTCCCTGCCCAGGTCGATGGCGAAGTAAGTCGTGCCGTCCTGCATTCCCAGCAGCAGGGGCAGGGCGTCGGTAACGTGGGGTTCCAGGTCGGGCCAGGACAGCCAGCCCAGGGCGGGTTCGCCGTTGCCCGTGGCGGCGGCATTGACCAGAACGTGGGGGCCGCGCATGGGCAGGAACCGGCTGGAAGGGTTCCTGGCCTGCCCAGCGATCCAGTTTTCGTCCCGGCGCTCCACCTCGCCCCGGTCCAGGGGGTTACCGGCGAAAACGTGCTGATAGAAATCCATGAACAGGGCCTCCCTGCGGGTGATGTTGTCCACGAATATACACGAATGGTCACGAATATTCTAATCAGTGGCTATTAGTGGTCATTCGCGGATTAGAGATTCTCTATATCGACGGGTTCCACCTCGTCGGCCAGGTCGAAGCCGAAGACGCGGGAGTAGAAGTAGAGTTCGCCGTCCAGGGCGCGGCGGATGTTTTCGGAACGTCGGAAGCCGTGCTGCTCGCCCTCGAAGGGAATGTAGGCGCAGGGCAGCCCCTTGGCCCGCACCGCCTCGAACATCATTTCCGCCTGGCTGTGCGGGACGATGCGGTCCTCCAGACCCTGAAAGAGGATCAGGGGGCAGGACAGGCCACCGGTATGGTTTATGGGAGACCGCTCCTCGTACAGGTCTTTCCGTTCCGGGTAGGGGCCGACCAGGCTGTCCAGGTAGCGGGACTCGAACTTGTGAGTGTCCTGGGCCAGGGCCGCCAGGTCGCTGACGCCGTAGTGGCTGGCGCCGGCCCGGAAAACGTCGCGGAAGGCCAGGGCCGCCAGGGTGGTGTAGCCACCGGCGCTGCCCCCGTCGATGGCCAGGCGGTTGCCGTCCACCTGGCCCCGGGCCACCAGGTCCAGGGCGCCGTTGACGCAGTCGTCCACGTCCACAATGCCCCAGCAGCCCTTGAGACGGTCCCGGTACTCCCGTCCAAAGCCGGTGCTGCCCCCGTAGTTGACGTCCAGCACGCCGATGCCCCGGCTGGTCCAGTACTGAATGGACAGGCTCAGGGAAACCGAGGTGGCGGAGGTGGGGCCGCCGTGGCTCTTGACCAGCAGGGGCGGCTTCTCCCCGTCGGGCGCGGTGAAGTCCCGGTTGGCCGGCGGATAGTAGAAGGCGTGGGCGGTGAGGCCGTTCTCGGTGGGAAACTCAACAGGTTGGGGCGTGGACAGGTAGCCGGGGCCGAGGGACTGGGCCGACGCCCGGCGCAGGACTGCCACCGAGCCGCCCGCCAGGTCCAGGCGCTGGATTGACACGGACCGAGAGGGAGAACCGCCGGCGAAGACCACCTGGCCGGAATCCACTTTCAGGTCGGTGCGGCCCAGTTCGGCCTGGGACAGGCCCAGGTCGGTGAGTTCTCCGGTTTCGGTATCCAGCGAGCAGATGCTCCAGCTACCCCGATTGTTGACGCCGCAGATGATGCGGCCTGCCGAAACGAAGCCGTAGGAGGGCATACCGAAAACCCAGTGGGGCTTGCCGAACTCCCGGTCCAGGGGACCGGTTACCGGTTGGACCAGACCGTCGCCGGTACGCCGGTAGAGGTTCCACCAGTTGGTCCGGTCGGAGACGAAGTAGAGCCGTCCGTCCGGGGACCACTCGGGCTGCAGGATGGACTCGGCCGGCCCCCCGGCCACCAGTTCGGCGTCGCCCAGGGAGCCGTCGCCGGATACCGGGGCGACCCACAGTTCCGTGCCGTCCCAGGGCATATTGGGGTGATTCCAGGAGAGCCAGGCCAGCCGGGAGCCGTCGGGACTGAGGCGGGGCGCGGCATAGAAATCGCTGCCCGAGACGAGGGAAGTGATGGCGCCGTCTGCCAGGGAAACCGCCCCCAGGGTGTTGGCCGGTTCGTGTCCACCGGCCGTATGGTCCTCGTGGACGCAAATGAGGCGGCGGCGAAGACTGTCCACCACGAAGTCGGCGTAGCGCAGGCCGCCAGGCGGGGCAACCCCGGGAGTAAGCGCTTCCGGTTCGCCGCCCACTTCCTGGCGGTAGAGGCGCTGGTCATCGAAGTTGGTGAAGTACAGGACTCCGTCGGCCACGGTAAAGTCGCCCTCGCCGTACTCGTGGACGCGGGTGCGGACATTGAAGGGCCGGGGAGTTACGTCGGCTGTCTCACCGTCCGGGGCGCGGCGCACGATGACCCGGCGGCCGCCCTCGGAGGGACGGGACTCCAGCCAGTAGATGTCGTCGCCGTCCAGGGCGATGCCGCCGAAGCCCACGGCCTCGGCCACGATGGATTCGGAGGTGATGGGTGACTTCCAGGAACCGTAGGGGGCAGTGGTGGGCATTATGGATAACCTCAGCCTGTTTATGGGGTTGCTGCTTCACGCGCCTGGCGACATTTCCTATCGTTGTGGAGGAAATCGGTAGCCACAGCGCCGGGAGTCACGCAAAATCATATACCGGCATGGATACGGATTCCCGAGGACTGGCGCCGCTGCGTACCAAACGGCGAACCTTCTCCGTGGTTTCCCTGCTGAATGACCGCTCTCCGCACTGCCGGCATACTTCCGCGGGTACTCGTTCAACCAGAATGTGCCGGCCATCAATCTTAAAGGTCTCTTCCACATATTCAACCTGACTCTGGCTTGAGTTACAGACCGGGCAGGCAAACATTACTACTTCCTCCTTACGTAGCCTTCCCATTGGCAAGGGTCTGGTTCATAGAGCGTCACTATCCTGAGTACTGGCGTGTTGGACAAGGACACCACAATATGGAGTGGCCGTCCAGCTAGAGTGAATCCAAGGACCAGGCCGGAAGGTCCATACTTGTAATCTTCATATTCCTCTACAAGAAGGGCGCTTGCTCCCGCTTCCATTATATCCGCGTCACTGATATTTCGTTCTACTGCTCGCAGGAAAGCATGGTCGGAAAAATCAAACTCACCAGCTAATAGCTGTGCTTGAACTTCTTGCAGCGTCTTCATAACTTATCCCATCCACCCAACAGTCAGCTTGACAAGCCAGCAGTTCAATTATAAGCCCCAAAGCTGAACCGGGACTAAACCAAGCCCTGTGGTAAAATCCCGAAAATCATTTACGAGCGACTGCGGGGGTAAAGCAATGGCTTTCTACATGTACGTTTCCATTTCCGGCGAGGGCAAGCTGCTGCGCTTCGCCATGGATCCCTCCGACGGCAGCCTGGAACCGCTGGGCGAAACCGGGGCCCCGGGGCGGCCGGCGCCCATGGCCGCCAGCCCGGACCGGAAGTTCGTGTACGTGGGGCGGCGGGACGACCTGGAGGTGTCCAGCTTTGGGCTGGACGCGGGCAGCGGCGACCTGGAACTGGTCGGCACGGCGGGGCTGGAGTCGGACCCCTGCTACATGTCCACCGACCGGGCGGGCAACTACCTGCTGACGGCCTACTACAACGCCGGCCACGCCGCGGTCCACGCCATCGGCGACAACGGCGCGGTGGCCGGGCCGCCGGTGGAGTGGGTGGCCACGGGCACCGGCGCCCACTGCTTCCAGACCGACCCCACCAACCGCTACGGCTACGTGCCCCACATCGCCGCCGGGCCCGGCCCCAACGCCATTTTCCAGTTCCGGTTCGACGCGGAGACGGGGCACATCACGCCCAACGACCCGCCCCGGGTGAGCCCGGAGAGCCCGGACGGCCCCCGCCACTTCTGCTTCCATCCCAGCCGGGACATCATCTATGTATCCAACGAGCAGGGGTGCAGCGTTACCGGCTACAACCTGGACCCGGCCACCGGCGGCCTCAGCCCCTTCCAGACCCTTTCCACCCTGCCGGAAGGGTTCGCGGAAAGAAACAGTTGTTCCCAGATCCAGATTACGCCCAACGGCAAGTACGTCTACGCCCCCAACCGGGGCCACGACAGCATCGCCGGCTTCGCAGTGGGGGATGACGGGCGGCTGACGGCCCTGGGTCAGACCCCGTCGGAGGCGGTGCCCCGGGCCTTCGGCATAGACCCCACGGGCAGCTATCTCTATTCCGCGGGACTGGAGTCGGGCCGGCTGGCCGCCTTCCGGATTGACGACGGCAGCGGGGCGCTGGAACGAATCGGCACCTACGAGGTGGGGCAGGGGCCCATGTGGGTGCTGATAGTGGAGGTATAGGACTCAAACATGGATGTGCAGGATATACAGGATTTTTCTATCACCAGCCGATCCTGTCCATCCTGTTAGTCCATGTTGGAATTAGCCGGATAGCTGGCGGTGGAGGTGGATGAGGCCCTGCTGGCGGCGGGCGGAGTTGACCACCCCGCGCCAATCGGGCGAAATAAGCTGCTCCTCCATTTCCCGGGTGATTTCGTTGGCCTGCAGCTTGGGGAATTTCCGGTAAATGGCCAGCGCGGCGGTTTCCGCTGAGCCGTCTGCGGGCAGGGCGTGGCAGAAGGGCAGGACTACGTTGACGGCCAGGTCGCGGGCCCGGTCGGAACCCACCAGGGCGGCGCCCTTGCCTGCCTCTGCCTTGACCGTCAGGGCGGCGGCGAGCCTGGCGGGAGCGCCCTCGGCCACCACCGCGGCCAGGCCCCGCACCAGGCAGTCTTCCGGCGAATCGGCGTCGCCGTCCGCCGAATCAATGAAGCGGGCCAGCAACCGGGCCGCGCCGGCGATGCGGCGGCGGGGGTGGTTGGAGGGCCGGACCCGGAAGGTGTGCCACTCTTGGGCCAGCAGGGGCCGGCCGTAACCCGAGGGTCGCCGGGGGCGGGAGCCATCTGCGACGCGGGCATCCCCGAGGCCCGAGAGTTGCAGCAGGCGGCTTTCCACCAAGTTTGCCCGCTCGGCGGCGGAGCAGGCCAGCGTCTCGGCGGCCAGCAGGCGCCAGGGGGCAACCTGGGCCAGCTTGAGGAAGGGCTGGCGATTGGCGCGGTAGCCCAGTCCCTCCATCAGGCCCTCGTACAGGGTTTGCGAAGGGGGCTGCTGGGAGTTCAGGGCGGTGAAGACGGCGGACCTGGCCTGGAAACGGGCGTCTCCGGCGGCGTCCAGAAGGTGGCCCATGCCGTCGGCGTCGTTGGGACGGGGCCAGCCCCGGGCCGCCAGCAGCGCCCACAGGCCCTGGCCGGCGGCCTGCTCCCCATCCTCATAACCCCGGTCCTGAGCCGGGGCTTCTTCCTCCAGCAGGCTGGCCAGGGAAATTACCGGGGCCTGGTGGCCGCTGCGCAGGTTGGTGGGCTGGGGTTTGGCGCGGGTATCGACCTCCAGGGCGCCGTGGAGCACCACCCCGTTGTAGTTGGGGTCGTCGGCGTGGCCGTGGTTGTACCAGTCCTGCTGGCGCAGGTGCAGCTCCACGTCCCCCTGCACCAGGCCCAGGCCCTCCACCTCCAGCAGGGCGTCGCGGAAGTCGGGACCCGCGGCCGTTCCGGGACGGCCCGGGTAAAGCACACGCACCCGCCGTCCGGCGGAGGTGCGGAACTCCCGCTGGCGGGCCGCCCGCTTCTGCCACAGGCTGGCCAGGGCCTTTTCCGGTATGGGCCGGTACTCTTCCTTCTCTTCCAGCAGCAGAGTCATAGACCCCATTATCCACGAATTTCCACGAATAATCACTAATGTGAGATTTGGGGGGCAAACTGGAGTGGGGCGGACCGAGCCGACCACGCAAGCAGAAGGCAGGACGGCGTCCCCGCACCGGCAGGGCGTTGCATTAGTGAACATTCGTGCCCATTAGTGGATAAGTGCGCCGCCTTGCCCTTTCCCGCCTGCGGTGGTAAATTAGGCCGAAACTGGGAGTCTGATGGAAAAATAATAGGAACGAGGGGTCGTTAAGAGGGCAGACGGCACTAGGCCCTTGAGCGTCATTCGAGTAATAGACAGGGGGCGCCACCAGGCAGGCCCCCGCTGCGCCCAGGTACTGGCCCGCCTCGGCGCGGACGTAATCAAGGTGGAACGACTGGGCGGCGAGGAGACCCGTTACCACGGCCCCTGGGTCCGCAAGCAGAGCGCCTACTGGGTGCAGTACAACAGCGGCAAGAAGTCTTTGAGCATGGACCTGCGCAAGGAGGAGGGCAAGGAGGCCCTGCGCAAGCTGGTCAAGATTTCCGACGTCATCCTCCAGAACTTCCGCCCGGGAACCATCGAGAATATGGGCTTCGGCTACGACGTGCTCAAGGAACTGAACCCCCGCATCATCATGGTCAACGTCTCCGCCTACGGCCAGTTCGGGCCGTACCGCGAGAAGATTGGCTATGACCCCATCGGCCAGACCATGTCGGGCATTGCCATGGTTACCGGCGAGGAGGGGATGCCGCCCATCCGGGCGGGTGTGCCCATAATTGACCGCACCACTGCGCTGCACGCCGCCATCGGCACGCTGGCCGCCCTGCAGGAACGGGAACGCTCGGGCGAGGGCCAGTGCATTGACGTGTGCCTGGCGGACACGGGGTACAGCTACACCGAGATACCCGTTACCGCCTACCACGGCGCCGGCATAGAACCCCGCCGGGGCGAGTCGGCGGCGCCTCCCAGCGGGACCTATCCCTGCAAGGACGGGTGGGTCCTGATTTCCGCCGGTGACCAGCACCACTGGCACCGGGTCTGCAACGCCCTGGGCCGCCCGGAGTGGCTGGAGGACCCTCGGTTCACCACCCGCCACGAACGGGGCCGCAACGGCTCGGAAATCAACGACGCCATGCGGGAACTGATGGCCGACATGACCATGGCCGAAGTCATCGAGCACTTCACCAACCACGACGTGGTGGCCGCGCCGGTGAACACCATCGCCCAGGCGGCGCAGGACCCCC
Source organism: Dehalococcoidia bacterium (assembly GCA_022821365.1). Lineage (GTDB taxonomy): Bacteria > Chloroflexota > Dehalococcoidia > Lucifugimonadales > UBA3495 > Bin22. Next base: position 8,911 of record JAJEDS010000329.1, read on the forward strand.
ACCCATGGGAGCGGGGCGCGCTGCAGGAAGTCCCGGACTTCCTGGCCGGGACGATAGCGGTGTCCGGCGACTTCTGGCACTTCAGCCGCACCCCGGCGGTGGTCGGTTCCACCCCGCAGGTGGGCGAGCATAACGAGGAAGTGCTGTCCGGCCTGCTGGGGTATTCCGACGAGGAAATAGCGGAGCTTCGCGAGGGCAACGTAATCGCGGAGTTCGACCACTACGACGAGATACCGGGGTAGCGTTAGCTATCCACGAAGGACACGAAGGAGCACGAAGGAGAGGGCCCCGAAGTTTCGGGGTCCTTTTTCTTAGGATATTGATATGGCCTGGGAGGTAGAATATACCGACGAATTTCTTGCATGGTGGGAAGAACTGGACCGTTCAGACAAGAGGTCCGTTACCGCAGGAGTAGAGTTGCTAGAGGAAAACGGACCTACCCTCTGCTTTCCCTTTACTTCCGGCATACAAAGCTCAAGGCACTCCAATATGCGCGAGATGCGTGTTCAAAGCGGAGGAAGGCCGCTCAGGGTCTTCTACGCCTTTGACCCCCGCAGAACTGCTATACTATTGATTGGCGGTGACAAGACTGGAGACGCGAGATTCTATATTCGCTATGTCCCCTTGGCCGATGATCTATACGATGATTACCTTGCCGAACTTCGCCGGGAGGGCTTACTGTAATGAGTGGACACCATAAATTCAGCAAGCTAACAAAGGACTTGTCAGCTTCAGATAGAAAAGAGATTGAGAACATTAAGGCCCGGATGCGATCCGAGTTGGAAGCGGCAGTCGAGCAGGCTTGTCCAGCAGAGAAGGAATCAAATCCATCTTCAGCTTTAAGCGAAACCGCTGAGTAATCGCGGAGTTCGACCACTACGACGAGATACCGGGGTAGCGTTAGCTATCCACGAAGGACACGAAGGAGCACGAAGGAGAGGGCCCCGAGATTTCGGGGTCCTCTCCCTTTCGGCCATTCCATTGGTGGATATTCGTGGCTATTTGTGGAAAAGTCAGTATTCCAGCATCATCCGCTGTATCTCCCCTGGGTCGCTGGTTTTCGTCAGGGCCAGCATCAGCAGGATGCGGGCTTTTTTGGGGGCCAGGTTGTCGGCGGCGATGTAGCCGTCTTCTACGAAGCGGCGGGTGCGCATGACGCGGCCGTTGCCCGTCTGGGTGGCGATGACTACGGGTATGCCCTTCTCCCTGGCCTGCTTGAGGGCCGCCATGAATTCGGGCGAGGAACTTCCGCCGCCAAGGCCCGCCGCCACGATGCCGTCTACCCCAGCATCGGCCAGGGCGTTGACGACCAGGCCATCGGCCCCGGCGTAGGCGTAGGCGATGTCCACCCGGGGCAGTTCCTCCAGACCGGCTACGTCAAATTCCGAGTCCGCCGTGTGAGTCCTGGCCGGGCTGCGGTAGAAGACCACCTCCTCGTCGGAGTCGGCGTAGCCCAGGCAGCCCAGTTCGCCGGAACGGAAGGTCTCCAGGCGGTAGCTGTTGCTTTTGGTCACGTCCCGGGCCGCCTGGATTTCGTTGTTCAGCACCGTCAGCACGCCCCGCCCGGCCGACTGGGGCGCGGCGGCGACCCGGATGCAGTCCAGCAGGTTGAGGTCGGCGTCGGTGCCCATGCCCGTGGGGGGCCGCATGGCGCCGGTAACCACCACCGGCCGCCGGTCCTTCACCGTCAGGTTGAGGAAGTAGGCCGTCTCCTCCAGGGTAGCGGTGCCGTGGGTTACGGCCACCCCGGCGGCCTGGGCGTCCAGGGAGAAAATGTCGTTGATGCGGCGGGCCAGCTGCAGCCAGTGGCTGGGCAGAATGTTGGCGCTGCCCACGTTGACCAGCTGCTCGGGCAGCACGTCGGCAAATTCCTGCGCCTCGGGAATGTTGTCCAGCATCTGCTCGATGGTCAGGTGGCGGTTACGGTAGCTGTAATTGATGTAGTCGGTCCGGTAGTCGCCGATGAAGGAAATGGACCCGCCGGTGCCGATGAGATAGACCTTTGGTTTTTGGTCGGTGGTCATGGGGGCGCTCCTTTTGCCAATTGGGGGAGGGTTTCGTATCCTGTAAGTATAGGCTATTTCCCGCGCCTGAATGTTGGCAAAAGGGGTTGGGCATCAAGCTGTCTCATTTCAAGGGTTCCTTTAACCACAGAGACACAGAGGACGCGGAGGTTCGTAGAGGGTCTCTATGCACCTCCGGGTACTCAGTGTCTCTGTGGTTAAAACCGCCATTGCGTTGAAACTACCTGACCGACCTTGGAAATCAATATCCGATTTGCCTGCCTGGAATCGGTGTGTGTTATGTCCGGTCGGTTCAGACCCAGAGGTACAAAGTCAATGAGTCGCGTCAACGCCCGAGTATTGTTCGCCTGTCTCCTGGTGACGGCATTACTCCTAGTGGCCTGCCAGCCCTTTTCAACCGGCACGGCGAGCAGCGAGACCAACGGGGCAGTGGCCGCCGAGGTGGTGGACCTTCCCGCGGACCTGGGCGTGGAAACGGTGGTGGTGGGACTGGAGATACCCTGGGATCTGGCCTTCACTCCCGACGCTCGCATCCTGATTACGGAACGGCCCGGGCGCATCCGGCTGGTGAGGGACGGCGCTCTCCAGGAAGCTGCTTACGCCACCATCGAGGTGTTTCACCGCTCGGAGGCGGGGCTGATGGGCATTGCCCTTCATCCCGAATTCGCCAGCAACGGGTATCTCTACATCTGTTACACCTACCGGGAGGGCCGGTCCACTTTCAACCGAATAGCCCGCCTGACGGACCGGGGAGACACGGCCGACGACCACCACGTCATCCTGGACCGCATACCCGGAGCCACCCGCCACGACGGCTGCCGCATTAGCTTCGGGCCAGACGGATATCTCTACGCCACCACCGGCGACGCCACCGACCCCGGCCTGTCCCAGGACCTGGAATCCCTGGCGGGGAAGGTGCTGCGGATGGGCGCGGACGGGTCAGTCCCGCCGGACAACCCCTTCCCCGGCTCCCTGGTCTATACCTGGGGCCACCGCAATCCCCAGGGACTGGACTGGCATCCCGTCACGGGCGACCTGTTCATTACCGAGCACGGGCCCAGCGTGGACGATGAGGTGAACGTGCTGGTGCCGGGGAAGAACTACGGCTGGCCTGAAGTGACCGGGGCTGCGGGCGATCCCAACTACGTGGATTCCGTGCTTTCGCTGACACCCACGGTGGCCATCGCGGGGGCTGCTTTCGTCACCGGGGACAGGCTGCCCGATGCCTGGCAAGGCGACCTCGTTTTCGCTACCCTGAAGAGTTCCCATCTGCAGCGGGTGGAGTTGGAAGCGCCGGACTACCGCACCGTGGCCTCCCGCCAGACCCTGTTCCAGGGCCGGTTCGGCCGCCTGCGGGCGGTGGTAATGGGTCCGGACGGGTACCTCTATTTCACTACCAGCAACCGTGACGGGCGCGGCAGCCCCCGCCGGGGGGATGATAAACTGCTTCGGCTTGGCCCCTCTCCCTCCCCTGGGGGGACTGCATTTCAAGGTGTTCCTTAACCACGGAGGCACAGAGTACCCAGAGCCGCGCAGAGCATCTCTGTGAAATTCTGCGTACTCTGTGCCTCCGTGGTGAACCGTCTTTGCAAAAAAACGGTGTGCCGGAACTCCGAAATCAAAATGCAATCGCCCTGTTGCCGTCATTGATTCAAGATGCGTCATCCGTCCCAAAGGGCTAATATGTACGGGTACCGGCACAAGAGTTTAGCGGGGTTTCCATGATTCGCACCTTTCGCCTGGCCCTGGCCCAAATGAATCCCACGGTGGGCGATATCGACGGCAACACGGCCCGCATAATTGAGTACGTGGAGCGGGCGCGGGAACTCCGGGCCGACCTGGTGGCCTTTCCGGAATTGGCCATCACCGGCTACCCGCCCGAGGACCTTCTGTTCAAGACCTCGTTCCTGCAGGCCAACGAGGAGGCGATGCGGAGGGTAGTGGAAGCGGCCAGCGACATTGCCGTGGTGGTGGGTTACGTGGAAGTCGGCGACTCCGCCACCGGTACCGACATCGCCAACGCCGCCGCCGTGGGCTACAACGGCAAGCTGATCGACAGCTACCGGAAGATGTACCTGCCCAACTACGGGGTATTCGACGAGGACCGCTACTTCCGGCGGGGTACCGAGTGCCCGGTATACCGCATCAACGGCGTGGGCGTGGGCGTCAACATCTGCGAGGACATCTGGTATCCGGTAGGGCCCATCGCGGTGCAGCGGGAGGCTGGCGCAGAACTGATCGTCAACATCAACGGGTCGCCCTTCCACGCCGGAAAGGCAGCCTACCGGGAGAAGATGATCGGCACCCGCGCCGCCGACAATGGCCTGTTCGTTGCCTACCTGAACCTGGTGGGGGGGCAGGACGAGCTGGTCTTTGACGGGGCCAGCCTGGTGTGCGACATGACCGGCGAGGTGATCGCCCGCGGGCCGGCCTTTGCCGAGGAACTGCTGACGCTGGACCTGGACATTGAGGCCGTTTTCCGGTCGCGCCTTCGGACACCCCTGTCCCGCAAGGAGAACCCCACCATCCTGAGGGAGGTGGGCGAGGCGAGAACGGAGCAGGTTTCCGAATACAACCCAACCCAACGCCCACTCTTGGAATCTGCCGCCATGGCGCCGGTGATGGGGCCCGCGGAGGAGGTATACCGCGCCCTGGTTACCGGCACCCGGGACTACATTCGCAAGAGCGGCTTTGCCCGGGCATTGGTTGGCCTTTCCGGCGGCATAGACTCGGCCCTGACCGCCACCGTGGCCGCGGACGCCCTGGGGCCGGAAAACGTGGTGGGCGTAACCATGCCCTCCCGCTACTCCTCGGAGGGCAGCGTCAGCGACTCGAAGGAACTGGCCAACAACCTGGGAATTGAATGCTGGGTGGTGCCCATTGAACCGGCCCACCTGGCCTTCACCGACATGCTGGAACCATGGTTTGCGGATACCACCGCCAACGTGGCCGAGGAGAACGTGCAGGCCCGCATTCGGGGCAACGTGCTGATGACGATTTCCAACAAGTTCGGGTGGATTGTACTGACCACCGGAAACAAGAGCGAGATGGCCATGGGCTACGCCACCCTCTACGGGGATATGGCCGGGGGCTTTGCGGTAATCAAGGACGTGCCCAAGACGCTGGTGTACGAGCTATGCCGCTGGCGCAACGAAAAGGGCGCTGCTTTCAGCGGGGATAAATCCCCCATACCCAGCGCCATCATCGACAAGCCCCCCAGCGCCGAACTGCGCCCGGACCAACTGGACGCGGACACGCTGCCGCCCTACGAGGAGCTGGACCCAATAGTGAAAGCCTACGTGGAAGAGGACTACAGCTACGAGGAAATGGTGGAGATGGGCCACGATGCGGCGGCGGTGCGCCAGGTAATAACCTTCGTGGACCGCAACGAGTACAAGCGCCGCCAGGCCCCGCCGGGGGTCAAAATTACGCCCCGGGCCTTCGGCAAGGACCGGCGGTTGCCGATAGTTAACCGCTACCGGCCGGTTTAGGGGAGTGAAGATACTGCCTCGCTTACGATAGCACGCCATTTGACGAAACAGGGCAGCCACAAGGGCTGCCCCTACGCATTAGCGGGTGTTCGTGCCCGTTGGCGGATGACAGCTTATCCTGCCATCCTTTCGCGAAATTCCTGCGGAATCTCCCGCAGGCGTTGGCGGAAGAAGGTGTCTTCCCGTTCGGGCATGCGGCGGACGGCCTCCAGCATGAGTTCTACGCCGCCCAGGTAGTCCTCCTCGTGGATATACTCGGCCTCGATGCCGCCGTCGGGGGCGCCGTTGTGGTAGTTGCCCAGGGGGAAGGCGATGCCGGTGGTGCGGTAGCCGTAGACGGAAAAGGCGCTGGCCTCGCAGGTGCCGCCGCTCATGAGTTGCCGCTGCACCTTGAAACCCTCGGCGCGGGCCTGAAGCGTCTCCCGGGCGCGGACCAGGGGCGATTCCGCGTCGGCATTGAAGGTGAAACCGGCGTCGCCTACCCGGATTACGGGGCCGTTGCCGATTTCCGCACCGGGCAGGGTGCGGCTGGACTCCAGGGACACCACCAGCGTCTCCTTTGGCAGCGTTTGCGCCTCGGCCAGCAGGCGCGCGCCCACCAGGCCCACCTCTTCGGCGCGGGTGAAGACGCCATAGACGTCGCCGGAGGGGGCTTCTTCCACCAGGGCCGACAGCATGGCCAGGGTGCTGCCGCAGCCGGCCAGGTCGTCCAGGGCCCGCATGCGGATGTACCCGTCCTCAAGCTGGAAGTCCACCAGGTCAAAGACCACCGAGGCGGGCAGGGGGACGTCGGGTAGCCGGGAAGCGTCCTCAAGGCTGATCAGAACCCTACGTTCCGATGCTTCTCCCGAGGGCCCTGCCGTGACCGCAGCCAGTCGCTCGCCGCCGGAGAGCAGGACCTGAAGGGGCACACCGGCCTCGAAGGAGGACTGGGGCACGCCGCCCATGGCCGCGCCCACCAGGAAGTCGCCGTCCACGGCAATGGCCTCAAAACCGGGATGGTCCATGTGGGCCATGAAGGCGATGGGGGGTAGGGAGCCGTGGGCCGCAGTACCCTGCAGGTGGGCGATGATGTTGCCATAGTTGTCGGTGCGGTGAGGCACACGGGCCTCGTCCAGCACTTCGCGCACCACCCGCGCCACGCCGTCTTCAAGGAAGGACGTGGCAGGTTGGGCGCCCAGCCGGGCCAGAATGTCCAGGGCGCTTTCCCTGAGGTCGATCATGCACTTGCTCCTTGAAGGTGGAATTACGGGGGATTATAGCATTGGGATGCTTGCGCTTCGGGCAGGACATGAACAATAGTGAACATCTTACAGTTAGCCACGACCGCCATTGTGTATCGATGTACAGAGTGCTAATGTGGGCTATAGGGTGATGCAAGGAATGCCGTAGTGGAGGAGCAGAAATGAGCATTTCAGCCAACAAGTCGGCCGGCATGGCCTTGATAGCAGGTGTGATACTCTCAGCGTTCTCGTTTGCCTTGTACCCCGGGGGCTTTTTCATAGCGCCCGTTGACCACAACAACTTTCCGGAGGCGATAGGGGTGCTGGCCGACTACGCCAGCCTGACCCACATAATAACGCTGGTAATGATGCTATCCCTATTACTGGAGGGCTATGGCCTCTTCGCCCTGACCCGGAATCGGAGCCGGCCGGGAAGTCTCTCCGGGTTCGCCCTGCGCTTCGGGGTCATTGGCATGCTGTTCGCCTACGGCGCCCTGGTACTGCAACTGGGAACCAGGCACATGGTAGTTCACGTCGTAGTGCATGGGGTAACCGGAGGCCCTGTGGCTGCGGCAACAATGGGTTCGCCTGATATTGCCCTGACCATTTACTCGGTAGGCGCAGGATTATATATTGCCTTTCTCGGCGTATCCTCCATAGCCGGTCTCTTGATTGGTTTCGGACTGGCCGCGCACTTCGAGAGGCTGAACATTTACAGGCTGGCCGCCTACGGTTCGGCTCTGGTGGGTATCGGAGGGCTGATTAATCTGCTGGTTACCCAGCATTTCCACGAAGCAGGCCTTGCCTTCATGGCCGTCGTCAGCAGCATAGTCCTGATGGTGGGCGCCCTGTGGCTCATAATTTTGGGCGTGGGCTTTATCAAGGGTGTAAGCGAACTGGAACCGGCCCTGCCCGCGGAACCGGTGGCGGTGTAGGGGCGGGGAGCAGGCCGAGAACCGGCTTGGCGATACCAGCGACGCCGGGGCGATTCGCGCCTCGCCCCTACGGTGTGGCAGACGATGGGTTCTCACAATCCAACGCCCATTCTGCGGGGTTATCCCGGATGTACTGGCGGATTTCCGACAGGGACACTTCATTCCTGATGACGTGTTCGTAATAATTGCGTTGCCATAAGGGACGCCCGGGTGTTCCACGGTCGAGGTTGGCCTGTCTTGTACTAACTGTCTTGAAGGCTCCGACCAGCCGACCCAAGGGCTTGCGTTTCATTTCCTTGACTTGGGGCGCCGTAGGGGCGATTCGCGAATCGCCCCTACGGTGGGAAGCCATTGCACTCTTACAAGAACCTCCTATAGCGATAATACCGTGAAGGTGGTTGGGCATGACAATGTATTCATCCAGCCCCACGTAAGGGTATTGAATACCCAGCCACTTCCAGGAAGCGGCCACCATCTTCCCCATACCGTTCAAATTCATCCCTTCGCCAGTAACTTCACCCAGCAGGCACTCCCTGTCCTTGACCACGATGGTTACAAAATAATAGCCTTCCTGTGCATAGTCAAAGCCGCTAAGACGGAGCGACCTGCGGTGATGCCTCCGTTCATCATAGACCATTCGCTATCTCCTGCCGGTGCGGGGTATCAAAACGACGTAGGGGCGATTCGCGAATCGCCCCTACGTCGTTTTGGACGGAATCGGCCCCTCCGTGGATAAACCTAACCCCTTACTGGTGGAACAGGTTCAGGGCTGAGCCCAGCTTGAACCAGGCTATTTGGGACTCGCCGTAGGAGTGGTTCAGCATCAGGGTTTCGCTGGTGCCGTCGCTGTGCTGGACGCGGCACTCCACCGGCTTGCCCGGGGCCAGGTCGTTCAGGCCCACCAGGCTGATGCGGTCGTCTTCCTGGATCCGGTCGTAGTCGGCGGGATCCGGGAAGGTGAGGGCCAGCAGACCCTGCTTCTTCAGGTTGCTCTCGTGGATGCGGGCAAAGCTGCGGACGATAACCGCCGCGCCGCCCAGCAGGCGAGGTGACAGGGCGGCGTGCTCGCGGCTACTGCCCTCACCATAGTTGGAGTCGCCGACAACCACCCACTTGATGCCCTGGGACTGGTAGTCCCGGGCGATGCGAGAGAAGCCCACGCCCTCTTCCCCGGATACCACGTTCTTGCCTGTGCCGGCCGCGCCGGTGTAGGCGTTGATGGCGCCCATGAACATATTGTCGCTGAACCGGTCCAGGTGGCCCCGGTAGCGCAGCCACACGCCGGCGGGAGAGATGGAGTCGGTGGTGGTCTTGCCCTGGGCCTTCACCAGCACCGGCATGTCCTCGAAGTCGCCGCCATCCCATGGCGACCAGGGATTCAAGAGCTGGATGCGCTCGCTGTCCGGCGCCACCGTCAGTTCAATGTCGCTGCCGACTTCCGGCGGGTCCTCGTAGGAGGAGGAACCCCGGTCGAAGTCCGCCTGGGGAACGTCCGGGGCCTGCCCGGGGGGTTCCAGCATGAATTCCTGGCCGTCGGCACCAGTGAGGGTGTCGGTCAGGGGGTTGAAGGACAGGCGACCGGCGATGGCCAGGGCCGTAACAATCTCCGGGCTGCCGATGATGTTCATGGTGGAAGCTTCGCCGTCATTGCGGGCGGGGAAGTTCCGGTTGTACGAAGTAACGATGGTGTTGGGGCGGCCAACCGGGTCGCCCACCCGACGCCACTGGCCGATGCAGGGACCGCAGGCGTTGGCCAGCACGGCGGCGTTGATGTCCCGCAGGGACTGCATCTGGCCGTCGCGCTCGATGGTGGCCCGGACCTGCTCGGAACCCGGGGTTACCATGAAGGGCACTGCCGCCGACAGGCCGTGGGCCTTGGCATGCTCCGCCACGTCGGCGGAACGGCTCATGTCTTCGTAAGAAGAGTTGGTGCAGCTGCCAATGAGGGCCGAGGAAATCTCGTCGACCAGGCCGGGGTCTTCCTGCAGTTCCCGGGCCATCTGTGAGATGGGGCGAGCCCGGTCCGGGGAGTGGGGGCCCACCAGGTGGGGCTCCAGTTCCGACAAATTGATCTCCACAACCTGGTCATAGTAGGCCGAGGGGTTTTCGTAGACCTCGGGGTCGGCGGCCAGCAGGTGTTTGTACTGCTCGGCCAGTTCCACCAGTTCGCCCCGGTTGGTGGCCCGCAGGTACCGGGCCATGGACTCGTCGTAGGGGAAAGTGGACGAGGTGGCGCCCAGTTCCGCGCCCATGTTGCAGATGGTGCCCTTGCCCGTGGCGCTGATGGTGGCGGCGCCGGGGCCGAAGTACTCAATGATGCAGTTGGTGCCGCCGGACACGGTCAGGTAGCCAGCCAAGTAGAGGATGATGTCCTTGGGAGCAGTCCAGCCGCCCAGTTCGCCGGTGAGGTGCACGCCGATGAAGCGGGGGTACAAAACCTCCCAGGGCAGGCCGGCCATGACCTCCACGGCGTCGGCGCCGCCCACGCCCACGGAGATGGAACCGAGGCCGCCGCCGTTGGGAGTGTGGGAGTCGGTACCGATCATCAGCTGGGCGGGATAGGCATAGTTCTCCAGGGCCACCTGGTGAATAATTCCGGCGCCAGGGCCCCAGAAGCCCACACCGTACTTGGCCGCGGCGGTGCGGAGGAAGTTATAGACCTCGCTGTTCTCGCCCAGGGATTCCTGCAAGTCCTGAGCGCCCTCCACCCTGGCCTGGATCAGGTGGTCGCAGTGGACCGAGGTGGGCACGGCGGTGGCGTTGCGGAGAGTCTGCATGAACTGGAGCATGGCCGTCTGGCCCAGCACGTCCTGCAATATGACGCGGTCGGGGCGGAGGTTGACATAGGTCTCGCCCCGCACCATGCCCGTCTCGGCGGGGTTGTCCAGGTGAGACAGAAGGATTTTGTCGGCCAGGGTAAGCGGCCGGTTCTGGAACTGCCGGACCGTGGTCAGGTTACGGTCCAGCCTCTGGTAAACTTCGGAAACCAACTCTCTGGTAGGCGCTATCGTAGGCATATCAGGTTCTCCCCAATCGATTTTCGATGTGAACTGGTTCCCGCCCGCTCCTCCCCGCGCGTGCGCGACCGGGCGGGAACATTGGCGGTAGTCTAAAATTATACGGCTTGACTGTCAATTGGGGTGTGACAGTCAGTAGCGTTCCGGATTGGGTGGTTTGGTGAGGAACTTGTCAGGGGCAAACCTGTGTGTCTGACCTGGTCAGATGGCTAATCCACTCACAGCGGGCCTGCCAACGTTCCAAAATAGTACATGGTCGGGAATGCTGCTGGGGCTCCTGGTACGGCATATCAGCCAACAACAGGTGATCAGGCGGTCGAATCTAACTGATGTCCTGCCATAAAGCGGCAAATGCTCCCTTGCACGGCGGGCTATAATCGGAAAGCGTGGGATAATCGCTGTTCCGCAGGAGACAGGGAGGGAACCCCGGGCGAGGTTCCCGCCTTCGCGGGAACGACGGACCAGGAAAAATGAGCCATCCATCCGATTTGTGCGGGCTAACACCCCATAACGCTATGGCTGACGATGCCTATTGCCAGGTACTCTCCCTGGGTGTTGTGGAATACCGGCGCGCGTGGCGGATTCAAACCGACCTGGTGGACGCTGTCCATGACGGGCGCCAGCCGAACACCCTGCTGCTGCTGGAACACCCCCATGTGTACACGCGAGGGCGATTGTCCAGGCCCGAACACATTCCCTTGACGCCCCGGGAACTGCAGGAACAGGGCATCGATGTTGTGGAAACGGACCGGGGCGGGCAGGTTACCTACCACGGCCCGGGCCAACTGGTGGCCTACCCCATCGTGAACCTGCGGGAGTGGGGCGGGCCGCTGAAATATGTGCGCACCCTGGAGCGGGTCATCATCGACTGCCTGGCCGAATTCGGCATCGCGGCCGGCGTGGAACCTGGCCGCACGGGCGTCTGGGTGGGCGACGCCAAGATTGCGGCCATCGGGGTGAAAATCAGCCGGGGCATTGCCCACCACGGCTTCGCAATGAACGTCAACCCCGACCTGTCCAAATTTGACCAGATAGTCCCCTGCGGCATAACGGACCGGAAGGTAACGTCCATGGCCCAATTGCTGGAAAGCGAAGGGCAACCACTCCCCGACACGGCCCTTATCCACGCCGCTGTGGCCCGCAGCTTCGGAGCAGGAATGGGATACAGGATGGGGTGTATCGGGTCGATTGCAGTGGATGACTTGTTTCGAGGATTTTTTTAACCGCAGAGGCGCAGAGGACGCGGAGTTGCACAGAGATTCTCTGCGAACCTCCGCGTCCTCTGTGTCTTTGTGGTGCGAAACAGGCTGGAATGGCAATAGGTGAACCGCAGGGTCCCATAAAGAAGCGGTTGCCCCTGGTCTATTGCAGCTTTGGCGTTGACAAGGGAATGGGCTACCTTATAATTCAGGGACTATGCGACTGGGCAGCGCGGAAATAAGCATCGTCAGCGATGGAGTGTTTCGCGTTGACGGGGGCGCCGTTTTCGGCGTCGTTCCAAAGACCATCTGGAGCGGGCTACGCCAGCCGGACCGGAAGAACAGGGTGGAGCTGGGCCTGAACTGCATGCTGATCCGGTCTGGGGGCAAGAACGTGCTGGTGGATACCGGCATCGGCGCCAAGCCGGACCGGAATATGCGGACGAATTACGGCATGCGGGCCGGCAAGCTGGTGGAAAACCTGACCCAGCAGGGGGTGCGTCCGGAAGACGTTGACCTGGTCATCCTTACTCACTTGCATTTTGACCACGCCGGAGGCTGTACCCGCTACGGCCGAGGCGGGTCGGAACCCACGCCGGTCTTCACCAGTGCCACCCACTTGGTGCAGCGGGCCGACTGGGAGGAAGCCAGCGCAACCAACGAACGCACCCGCGCCGCCTACAATCCGCAGGACTTCGTGCCCCTGGAGCAGTCGGGGCAACTGGAACTGCTGGACGGAGATACGGAAGTCCTGCCCGGCCTGTGGGCGCGGCGCACCGGCGGCCATACCGCCGGACACCAGTTCACGCTGGTGGAGTCGGAAGGGGAGCGGGCCGCCTGCCTGGGCGACGTGCTGCCTACTCCGGAGCACCTGCCGTTCAACTACCTTACCTCCTTTGATCTTTATCCCCAGGACACGGTAACGGCCAAACGGCAATTGCTGGAAGAGGCGGAGAGAAACAACTGGCTGCTGGTGTTCGGCCATGGAGTGGAGCACGTAGCCGGTCGGCTGACCCGCAACGAAGCCGGCCGCCTGACGCTGGCGCCGGAGGAAATCGGCTAGCCCCGAACCAATCGCTGCCTGAACCCGAGGTGAACCCTTGACCAGTTCTGCCCCATATTGCGTCTTCTGTGAAATCGTGGCAGGGAATGAACCCGCCCGCATTCGCTATGTGGACGAGGAGATCATCGTCATCGTCAACCGGCTGACCTGGGTGCCGGTGATGCTGCTGGCCATGCCCAAGCGGCACATGAGCCAGCTGGACATGTGGAGCAGCGGCATTATGGAGCGGCTGGGTACCATTGCCGTGGACCTGGGCTGCATGTTCTGCCCCAACGGGTTCCGCATCCTGTCCAACTTCGGCTACGATGGCCTGCAAAGCCAGAGCCACGGGCACATCCACATAATTGGCGGGGCGTATTTGGGGCATTACGCATAAACAACCCTCCGTGCTTCTCCGTGTCTCTGGTTCTCTTTGTGAAGAAACCGGCACTTACAAAGAGACGCAGAGAAACGAAGAAGCGCAGAGATTTAAGGAGCATTGGCACAATGGCAGAAACCGTCCTGTATGAAAAGACTGAGAACATAGTGACCATTACCCTGAACCGGCCCGACTCGCTGAACTCCATCAACCGGCAGTTGCGGGCCGACCTGGCGGAGGCCATCACCACCTTTGACGGCGACGCGGATGCCCGGGTGGCCATCGTTACCGGCGCGGGGCGGGCCTTCTGCGCGGGACGGGACCTGAAGGAGCGGGCCAGCGATAACGCCGACGGGCGACAGGCGCGGGCCGCGGACAGCATGTATCCCGACCGGCCCTATATGTGGCCCCAGACGTGGAAGCCCATCATCGCCGCCATCAACGGGTTTGCCCTGGCCGGAGGGTGGTCCATTGCCCAGATGTGCGACCTGCGCATTGCGTCGGAGGACGCAAAGCTGGGGATTACCGAGACCAAGTGGAGTTTGCTGCCCCCCTTCGGCACCATCCTGCCCAAGCAGATCGGCCTGGCGGCCACCCTGGAACTGTGCCTGACCGCCCAGCCGGTAACCGCCCAGCGGGCCTACGACATGGGCTTTCTCAACAAGGTGGTGCCCGGGGACCAGTTGATGGAGGAGGCCATGACCATGGCGGCGCAGATTGCGGAGAACGCGCCCCTGGCGGTGCAATACTTCAAGGAACTGGCCTACCGGGGCCTGAACATGTCCACCCAGGACATTTCGTCGCTGACCTATCACATGTATGACCGGCTGCTGACCACGGAGGACTCCAAGGAGGGGCCGAGGGCCTTTGCCGAAAAGCGCAGACCCAACTGGCAGGGGAGGTAGGGGAAAGCCGTGGGAGGAAAAAGAAGGTAGGAACGAAAAGTGTCCGACCTTCTCTGGCAGTCGTCAAGACCTGGCCTGACAGCTACAACATGAATGGGGGGCCGAGCTCGTCTTCGCCCAACCGTTCCAGCGACTGGGTAACCGGGTTAACCCTGAACCTCATATTTTCCAGCAATTCATAGCCAATCAGCGGGACCGGCGAGGCGACGATAGTTGCCAGGAAGCCCTGGTCTTCCAGCCGGCCATAAGCACCGTAGGTGTCCCGTTCAACAACCCCGTTTGCCGTAACTAACCGCCTGGTGCCGCCTGGTATCGGAATTAGTCCCAACTCTTTTATGGCCTCGGCCGGCAACCCGACGAAGACCGATCCCGTGTCCACCAGAAAGGTAAATTCCCGCTCCACCTGCGGCCCGATAATCACCGCGTTGACTTCAGTTCGTCCCATAGTTGCCCCCAAACGGCTGTGGCAAGATTATAGCAGTGGCTGCCGGCACGAATAAGCAGAATTCCATGGCAGAAAAAAGCGGCTAATCATTGCCCGGAGGAGGTTCGCTGAATTCTTCGCCCTTCCTCTCGGCCTCCAGCCGCCGCCGGTTCCAGTCTTCCCAGCGCTTTTGGGTCTCCTTCCTGCCGCGTGCCTCGCCGCGGGCCTCGCCCTGTGCCTCTCTTCTCCTCAGGAACTGTTCCGATACCATGGGAATACCCTCAACCAGTAGAATTGCGTTGGCCGCGGCGGTGATGATGAGCGGGGCCACCAACCGCACTGAATCCAGTGCCGTGAGCTCATCGATTCCAAACAGGGCTGTCAATGCCCCCAGTCCAGCCGCATACTGGGCCAGGAACAAGACGAGGAACCAACCCTCTCTACCGGGGCTAACCGGAATCATCGGCGCCGCTGTCAAATGGCATCAAAGGGTTTGGCTCCATGTTCCCGAATTACAAACCTAATCCTTTCCGGAACTCGATTATAGCAGCGCTCACAGCCAGGAATAAGCAGCATTCCGAGGTACTTTGCGACTGTCGGTGTGGTAGACTTCACCTACTCCAGGCCCCTGAGTTTATACACTCGCGAAAGCAAGAACGGCCTGAATCGGAACTGCCCGGAGACAGAGGTATGTTTTTACCGCCGCCAGAGCCCCCGGTACCACCGGAATATCACCACAGGCACTCGACTGCGGAATCTCTTCATCAACGGGAACATGCCCGTAGAATTAAGGGCGGTATCATATCTGACATAGCGGTTTCGCTGGGTGAATTGTTCAGGCTGACTTTCCGGTTGATTGCGCTGCCGGTACGGCTCACGGCGCGCTGGTGGGTCAGACGCAAGGTGAAGAACGCTACCCGTTAGACGCTTAACCAGGAGTATCTATCCGGCCTTGGCTACCGCTGTGGTAAACTTGGCCGTAACGGTAAAGGCGAAAATTCCGGTTGAACAGGCTAAATGTGGAGGCCAGTTATATGACTACGCAGGTACAACCCCAGAGCAAGACTGTATCCGCCAACGGGCACACCCTGCACTACCTGGACTGGGGCAACGTGGGCAAGCCCGTGGCGCTGCTGGTGCACGGGCTGCGCGGCCACGCCCATTCCTGGGATGACGTTTCGGCCGCCCTGTGCGATGACTTCCACGTGCTGGCCCTGGACCAGCGGGGCCGGGGCGACAGCGACTGGGCCAGGGATGGCGACTACACCACCAACGCCTACGTGGCCGACCTGGCCGGTTTCTGCGAGGCCCTGGGCCTGGACAGGTTCATCCTGGTGGGCCACTCCATGGGCGGGCGCAACAGCATGGCCTTCGGCGGCAAGTACCCGGAGAAGTTGGAAAAGCTGGTTATCGTGGACGTGGGACCGGCCCTGGACAGCCGGGGCAGCAATCGCATCTCCGAAGAAATCCGCAATGTGCCCGAGGAGTTTGACTCCTTCGAGGATGTATTCAACTACCAGAATGCCCAGAACCGCTTCGCCTCGGAAGAGGTGATGCGCCGCCGCGTCTTCTACTCCACCAGGGAGCTCCCCAACGGCAAGATCGGCTGGAAGTACGACCTGCTCATCCGGGAGCAGCGCCGCAACAACACCGTGCCGCCCTCGGACGACCTTTGGCCGTCCCTGCCCGGCATCACCTGCCCCACGCTCATCGTGCGCGGCGTGCATACCGACATCCTGGCCTCCGACGTGGCGGAGCGAATGCTGGAGACGCTGCCCGACTCGCGAATGGTGGAAATTGAGCAGGCCGGCCACATGGTGTTCGAGGACAACCCCGCCGACTTCATCGCCGCCATCAAGGGGTTCCTGGAGTAGTCCCCGGTAAGTTCAATCTTCACAAAGAGAAACGGAGACGCAGAGAACCTCGGAGGCTCCCGGTGAAACTCCGTTTCTCTGCGTCTCTTTGTGAAAAAGCCCAGCCAGAGGTGCCCCATGTTATTCGTTCCCAAGGTTATGAGCACGCAGCACCCGGACAACGCCACGCCGTCGCCCTTTGCCGACGAAGCCGGCGTTATCCGAGGCGACGGCGAGGTGCAGGAGGCCGCCGACATTTTCGCCCTGGGCTGCAACGAGCAGATGTGGGACTCGGAGGGCAAGGAGGCGGACAACCAGGTGGTCAGGAAGCTGCTCACCGGCTACCCGGACTTCTTCCAGGAGCAGCGCCGCCTGGGCAAGGACGTGGTGCTGACCCTGCGGGTACCCAACCCGGGCATCGAGCGGGATATGCGAAAGTCCATGGTGGAGGCGCTGCAGAGCGTCCCCTCGGCCTGGGACATGGCCCGCAACTTCTACGGCGACGGCGACGACGAAACCGCGCCCATCCAGGAGGTAATCCTGCCCTTCACAACCTCGGCGGAGGAACTGGCCCTGGTGGAGGCCTACTACCGCACCGTCATTGTGGGCCAGGAAGCCCACACCCTGCCGGGCGACCGCCTGGTGAAGGACTGGGTGGGAGAGTTCTTCCCCAAGCAGGTGCGGGTTATTCCCCTCATCGAAGACATGGAGCACCTCTTCTACTGCGACCTTATCGTGGAGGAATACCTCCAGGGCCGTGACCTGCCGGCCCAGCGAGTCTTCCTGGCCCGCAGCGACCCCGCCCTCAACTACGGCATCGTGGGAGCCGAGTTGATACTCAAGGCCGGACTGTCGCGATTGTATGACCTGGAAAAGCGGCTGGGCATCCCCCTCTATCCCATCATCGGCGCGGGCTCTGTGCCCTTCCGGGGCCACCTGACTCCGGTGAACATTGAGCGGGCACTGAAGGAGTACCCCAGCGCCCACACCTTCACCGTCCAGTCGGCCTTCAAGTACGACTACGACAAGGAAACGGTGCGCGACGGCATAGCCCGACTGCGGGCACACGAACGGAGCGAGCCCGTTCCCATCGACCAGGAGCGGGCGCGGGCAATCATCGACAAGACCACGGCTGAGTACCAGGCCCAGGTGCGCCGGTTGATCACGACCATAAGCGCCGCATCCCGCTATGTGCCCCGCCGCCGGGACCGCAAACTTCACGTTGGACTCTTTGGATACGGCCGCACCCTGGACGGCGTGGGCGATGAGGTAACCCTGCCCAGGGCCATCGGGTTCGCCGCGTCGATGTACTCCATAGGCATACCGCCCGAACTGCTGGGGCTGACGGCCCTGGACCAGGATGACCTGGCCTTCCTCCGCGAGGTCTACCCCGGCATGGACGAAGACCTGCGGGCGTCGCTGCGGTTCAGCAACGAACGCCACATCAGGGAACTGCTGGGCGACGACTACCTGGCCCTGGTGGGCCGGTTCACCGATGAGATTGACCGGGTCCACGAGGGGCTGACCAGCGCCATCCGGGCGGGCATTGACAGCCACACTCACGTTGACATTTCCCACTACGTGGGCGAGGCTGGACAGCTGAGGCGGTTCCTGGGGTAGGACGCCGACTTTGCCAGCGGAGGCGCTACCGTAGGGGGGCCATTGTGGCCGTCCTGTTTGTTCGTTCAAACCCCGGAAGCGGGACAGGGAACGTATTGCTTCCGGGGACTTGCCCCAAAGGCCTTCACCAATTGCTGGAAACAGGGCAGCCACAAGGGCTGCCCCTACGTTTCGCCGGGATACCCGTGAGGGCGGCCTTACAATCACGCGACCTTGCAGACGAAGTCCAAGACCACGTCATCCGTCATTGGCGGGCCATCGTCAGGCTCCGTCATGTCCCGGTCGAAAATCCGTACCGGGGAGTTGCCGGCCAGGTCTTCCAACTGGCGGTGTACCACCAGTTGGTGGGCGCCCTCCGCCCAGGGTTCCGTGGGGGTGAAACACCAGTTTGCTTCACCGCGTCCGCTCTTGCCGTGGCCGGTCACTGCCGTTCCGTGAGGCCCGTTAACCCAGAGGCACCGCTGCAGCAGCGCGTAGTCCAGCGGGCGCTCAAACTCTACCAGCAGGGAGTCCAGGGTTCCCGCGGCAGGCGCGGTCAACCTCCATTGGCGCGGGTCAATTCGCTGCCGCACCTCCGGCGCCACTTCGTACCGGCGTTCAGCCCCGGCCAGCAAGGGGCGGCCCCTGGCGTCGCGGAACTCGGGGTCGATGAAGAGCCTGAACGGAACGCCCTCTATCAGCGGGTAGCCCGCCTCCATATTGGGTACCAGGCCGTGCTTGATGCGGGCCGGGTCCAGCAGGAGGGTCATACGTTGTCGCGCCGGGTCCCATAACTCGGGGTCCATGGGTACGAAAACGCCCTCCAGGGGTTCACCCGTGTCGTCCCGGAATACCCGGATGGCCCGCTGGGCACGGCCTTCGCTCATGGGTTCGGAGAACTGCACGTAGAACTTCAACAGGTTGACCGGCACCGTGGCGACGTCGGGGTAGATGGCGGCCACGAAGGCGGCGGGTTCGGCCTCGTCCGCAGGACGCCGGATGTGATAGATGGCGGGGGCATCATCCGCGCCGCCGGCTGGATGAGGGCGCGCCACCAGGGAGTAGCCGGCCCCGGCCACAAAGGGGAAGCGGGGAACAAAGTAAAGAGCGCCGCCGTCCACCTCGAAGCGGCCGGCAACGGAAGGGACGTCGCTGACATCCCTTCCCGATTCCACAGCCTCGGTGGTCAGAAGGGCGAACCGCCGGCCGAGTTCACCGGAATCCGTCTCTTCCGAGCGGGCTGGGACCGGGCGGTCCCAGCCATCGATTTTCAGCGCGGCCCGGCCGTTATGGTCGCACCAGGCCAGGGTAATGCCGGGGGATTCCTGCTCCTGAGAACCCTGGCTCACAGGTCTCCGACG